>DDNV01000090.1:43622-44750 GCA_002341315.1 Cellvibrionales bacterium UBA2511 | reverse complement strand
AACATCAACAGCACGAAGAATCCGTGGATCTGGGCAAACGACTGCTCGACCGGGCACTGGAGACTTTTGGCAGCAACTATAAAAATATCCGAAAATCCTGGATCAAGCGTCTGCTGGTTGAAACCGGTGCCGCCAATTTTGAAGAAGTTCTGGAGCAGATTGGTCTCGGCAACCGCCTTGCCTACGGTGTTGCCAACCTGATGGCGCCACCCTCAATGCGTAAAACTTACGTCCCCGAGGAATTTGAATCACCCATCATGATCGATACCAGCGACGGTCTTATCATCAGTTATGCCCGTTGCTGCCACCCGATTCCCGGCGACCCGATTCTCGGCCATCTCAGCCCTGGCCGGGGCCTTGTGGTACACCGTGAGTCCTGTAAAAACCTCAATGAAATTCGCACCAATGTTGAAAAGTGCATGGCGCTGAACTGGTCCCCCAGGGTCAAGGGAGACTTTTCGGTGGAGTTCAAAGTGGAATTGACCTCCGAGCGGGGTATCATCGCCGCACTCGCTGCACGCATTTCCGAAAGCGAAGCCACTATTCAGCAAATCAGCATCAAGGAGAGAGATGCCCACTCCAGCGTCGTGGATCTGGTGATTGACGTCAAAGGGCGTATTCACCTGGCCAATGTGATGCGTAAAATTCGCAACTTGAAACAGGTGCAGCGCGTTTATCGCACCAAGAATTAATCCTTAGAGGACAAACCCATGCTAAATAAAGCCGTCATCAGTACGGACAATGCCCCTTCCGCCATAGGCACTTACTCCCAGGCGATAAAAGTCAGTAACACCGTTTACCTGTCAGGTCAGATACCACTCGACCCCGACAGCATGCAGGTAGTGGAAGGGGGAATTGCCGCAGAAATCGACCAGGTATTCAAAAATCTGGCCGCCGTCTGCGAAGAAGCTGGCGGCTCTCTAAAAGATATTGTCAAACTGAATATTTTCCTGACTGATATGGGCAACTTTGCCTCTGTCAATGAAGCCATGGCCCGCTATTTCACTGAACCCTACCCGGCACGAGCAGCCATTGGTGTCAAGGAATTGCCCAAAGGGGTTGGCGTGGAAATGGACGGTATTATGGTTATCTGAAAAGTCGCCTACTCCGGCGATTCGGATATCAACG
>DDNV01000090.1:30857-43456 GCA_002341315.1 Cellvibrionales bacterium UBA2511 | reverse complement strand
GTAACCTTCCCTGAAAGTGGGGTAGAGAAATTGATAGCCGCTTTCAAGCAGACGTCGATTACTGCAACGCCGATTACCGACTCGGCCGGCACTGGCTGCTGCAACGGTATCAGGCATACTTATGCCCAATTGCTGTGCCAGCCACCGATGTACGTCATAGAGAGGCGCAGGTTCATTATCCGTTGCCAGATAGAGGCTGTGCAGCGGCTTATCGGCCCGGTAGCGCTGTAGCAAATGCACCAGCACCCCGGCGCAATCTTCTGCATGAATCCGATTACTCCACTGAACAGGTTGTGGCGGTGCCAGCTCCCCTCTATGTAGTTGCGCCAGCATACGCCCCCGACCGGGCCCATAGACACCGGCGTAACGAATCACTACAGCGGGCACCGACAGTTGGCTAATCAGGCCTTCTGCTTGAAGTAAGCGCTCACCACGATAGGATGCCGGGACGGTGTCCGATAATTCATCAACCCACTCACCCCCGCCATGCCCATACACACTCGTACTGGACACCCAAAGCACTGGTCCAGAACACCAGCCACTGTCTCGAATCGCACTGGCCAACGACTCTGCACCGGCCACATAACTGGCCCGATACCCTTCGTCACTCATCTCCCCCGGCGTCAGCGTAACGACAATGGCATTAATACCACCTTTACGCAGCAACTCAGTGAGATGAGGGGTGTCGCAAATATCTCCCGTTACCGATGGAATTGTCGCAGGCAGCCGGTCCCGATGGCGACGCATCGCCAAGCCTGTCCACCCCTCCAGCATCTGCAGCCTGTGAATGCAACGAACCCCGATGTCACCACAACCAATAAATAATACTTTCAATCGTCTTTCCTTTTTCAATTTGCTTTGGCTATTATTGGCGTATTAGTGGCAGGAGTACCATCGTATGACCTTAACGGAATTACGCTATATCGTCACATTGGCACAACAGCAACACTTTGGCCAGGCGGCAGAGTTATGCCATGTGAGTCAACCTACACTGAGTATCGCCGTCAAAAAACTCGAGCAGGAACTGGGAGTTGATCTTTTTGAACGCTCCAAGAACAGCGTGCGACCGACCCCCATCGGCGAGCAGGTGGTTGCCCAAGCACAAAGGGTGCTGGAGGAAAGCGCGTCCATCAAGGATATTGCCTCAGCCGGCAGAGACCAGCTCAAGGCGCCACTCTATGTGGGTGCTATTTTTACCATTGGCCCATACCTGTTTCCACACTTCATTCCGGCCTTGCAAAAGGCTGTGCCACAAATGCCGCTAGTGGTAGAAGAGGGCTTTACCGCCACACTGCGACAGCGACTGCGCAAGGGGGAACTGGACGTGATTATCGTGGCGCTGCCATTTACTGAACCAGACGTGGTTACTCAACCACTGTTCTCTGAACCTTTTGTCGTATTAATGCCCGAAGATCACCCCCTGGGCAAAAAGAAGACTATCCGTCCCGTCGACCTGGACGACGAGAATGTCCTATTGCTTGGCGAGGGCCACTGCTTTGGCGACCAGGTCAGGGAAGCTTTACCGAACCTGAACAAGCACCTCGATGAAACCCAGAGCCAGATTCGTACCCACAGTGAAGGCAGCTCGCTGGAGACCCTGCGTCATATGGTCGCCTCCCGACTGGGCATTACCATTCTGCCGCAATCCGCAGCTATCGGCGCTGGCTACAGGGACGGCTTACTGATTACCAGACCTTTTGCGGATCCGGTTCCCTGCCGAACGGTGGCGCTGGCCTGGCGGGCCAGTTTTCCGCGACACAAGGCGGTCGATGCACTGCGGGATGCCATCAAAATGAACTCACTACCCAGCTGCCCACCCTGTGCTGCATGAGCGAAATTGTTCTTGAAAGGCTGCCGGTTACCCGCCTGAAGGGAGTCGGAACCCAACTTGCCATGAAGCTGGCCAGGCTGCGTATTCACAGTGTCCAGGATCTGCTGTTCCACTTGCCTATCCGCTATCTGGATCGCACTCGAATTACACCGATCGGCGCACTTCAACCCAACAGTGATGTCGTCATCGAAGGAGATATTCGCGGCTGCGATCTGGCTTTTGGCCGACGCCGCAGTCTGATCTGCCGGGTACAGGATCACACAGGGATTATCACTCTGCGATTTTTTCATTTCTCCACGGCCCAGCGACAAAACCTTGCCCGGGGAGGCAAGCTGCGCTGCTTTGGCGAAGTCCGTGCGGGGGGCACCGGACTTGAGATGTACCATCCCGAGTACCAGTTCCTCGACGAAAATCCGGAGAAACAGCCGCTTCAACAGCATCTGACAGCGGTTTACCCCGTTTCAGAGGGTGTGAACCAACAGCGGTTACGAACCATTATTGATCAGGCTCTCGCCCTGGTGAGCGACCGATCACTGACTGAATTTCTTGAACAGGACAACGCAGCACCATCCCTGGAAGACGCCATACAATTCCTTCACCAACCACCGACCGATGCACCGCTCGATCTGCTGGCCAGTGGCGAACACCCGGCCCAACAGCGCCTGGCTTATGAAGAAATGCTGGCCCATCAGCTCAGTCTGCTGCGACTTCGGCAGGCCATCAGACAACACCAGGCCCCTGAGCTCAAAGGCGATGATAAGGTGCTGCTGGAGTTTCTGGCGTCCCTGCCATTTCCACTGACCAACGCCCAGCAACGGGTCAGTCAGGAAATCAAACAGGATCTGGAGCAAACCTGCCCGATGTTGCGACTGTTACAGGGCGATGTGGGCTCCGGAAAAACCGTCGTCAGCGCAATAGCAGCATTACAATGTGTCGCCAGCGGACGGCAGGTGGCCCTGATGGCTCCCACCGAGATACTGGCCGAGCAGCACCGCAATAATTTCACGCAATGGCTGGAACCACTGGGTATTCAGATCGCCTGGCTCACGGGCAAGGTCAAGGGGAAGGCCCGTGAAAGACAGCTAGCAATGATCGGCACTGGTGATGCCCAGATTGCCATCGGCACCCATGCGCTTTTTCAGGAACAGGTTCAGTTCCACAATCTTGGCCTGATCATGATCGATGAGCAGCACCGATTTGGCGTGCATCAGCGTCTTGCCCTGCGCAACAAGGGACAGCATGGCCAGATCCCCCACCAACTGGTGATGACCGCGACACCGATACCCCGGACCCTCGCGATGAGCGCCTACGCGGATCTTGACTGCTCCATCATCGATGAGCTGCCACCGGGGCGCTCACCGGTCAGCACCGTGGTCATTTCCAACCAGCGTCGTCTTGAAGTGGTAGAGCGGGTACGCAATGCATGTGCGCAGGGATGCCAGACCTACTGGGTCTGTACCCTGATTGAGGAGTCGGATTTACTCGAAGCGGAGGCCGCGGAAGCGACCGCAGATGCCTTGCACCTGTTGTTGCCCGAGTTGCCTATTGGACTCATTCACGGCAGACTCAAACCGGCCGAAAAGGCTGCCACCATGTCGGCCTTTAAAGCGGGAGAAATCCAACTACTGGTTGCCACCACAGTGATCGAAGTGGGTGTTGACGTGCCCAATGCCAGCTTGATGGTCATCGAAAATCCAGAGCGATTGGGACTGGCACAATTGCATCAACTGAGAGGACGGGTGGGCCGTGGTCAGGCGGAAAGTTATTGTGTCCTGCTCTACAGCCCACCACTCTCCGCCGCTGGCAGTCAGCGCTTGGCCATCATGCGGCAAACCAACGATGGCTTTCAGATTGCCGAGAAAGACCTGCAGCTGCGCGGCCCCGGCGAAGTGCTGGGCACCCGGCAAACCGGCGATGTCGTGCTGCGTATCGCTGACCTGCAACGCGACGGCCACATGCTACCGAAAATCCGGAGCACCGCCGAAAAGATGCTCGCAAAAAACCCCGACCGGGTGGACGCCATTATTCGTCGCTGGCTGGGGGAGACCGATCATTTCAGCCAGGTTTAGGTTCATACTGAATCATTCGTCATTTTACTTGAGCAAAAATGTGACATTTATGTGACAGATTCTTATACTCGCGCCCTACAACGAACAGAGGACATCCCATGGTTTTCAGCAATCCTCTCTCCAACCTCTTTGGCAAGTCCCCCATCAGCCCTCTGCAAGCCCATATGACGGTGGTCGTTTCCTGTACCGAGAAACTCGCAGATTTTCTGGCCGCAGCCATAAGAGAAGACTGGCAACAGGCCGACAAGGTGTTCGACGACATGTCAGACCTGGAGCATCAGGCCGATGTTATGAAGCGGGAACTTCGTCTGCAATTGCCCAAAAGCCTGTTTATGCCAATGGACCGTACCGATCTGCTTAACATGCTCAGCCAGCAGGATCGCATTGCCAACCGCTCCAAGGATATCGCCGGCCTGATGCTTGGCCGAAAAATGGTGATCCCGAAACCTCTGCAGGAAAAGATGAGCGAATTTGTCGGATCGGCAATTGAAGCCTGCCGTCAGGCGCACAAGGCCATAAATGAGCTCGATGAACTGCTCGAAGTTGGTTTCAGCGGCAAGGAAGTGGACTTTGTGGAAAACCTGATCCACGACCTGGATAAGCTGGAAGACAGAAGCGATCACCTCGAGCAGACTATCCGGCATCATCTGTTCAAACTTGAACTCGATTTACCCCCGATCAACGTGATATTTCTTTATCAAGTCATCGATATCATTGGCGAAGTCGCCGATCTGTCTCAGAGTGTGGGCGGCAAACTACAGTTGCTTCTCGCCCGGTAACCAAAACCAGAAAACGGGAATTCAAACCAATGACCCTACTTGCTGAACACGGTCAGTTATTGATTATCCTCGCCTGTGTATTTGGCGTATTTATGGCCTGGGGAGTCGGGGCCAACGATGTGGCCAACGCCATGGGCACCTCAGTGGGCTCCAGGGCGCTGACTGTCAAACAGGCCATACTCATCGCCATGGTCTTTGAGTTTGCCGGCGCCTATCTCGCGGGCGGTGCCGTCACAGACACCATACGCAAAGGCATCATTGATCCATCAGTACTGGCCAACTCACCCGAACTGCTGGTATTCGGTATGATGTCGGCGTTGCTGGCTGCGGGGACCTGGCTGATGTTGGCCAGCATCATGGGCTGGCCGGTCTCGACCACGCATTCCATCGTGGGTGCCATTGTTGGCTTTGCAGCAGTGGGAATTTCTGTGGATTCAGTCAATTGGGGCAAGGTGGGCAATATCGTCGCCAGCTGGGTCGTCTCACCATTGCTAGCGGGGGCTCTCTCTTACATGCTGTTTCGCAGTGTACAAAAGCTGATCCTGACCCAGGACGACCCGTTCATGCGGGCCAAGAAAATTATTCCCTTTTACATGTTTGCCGTCGGCTTTCTGATTGCCATGGTAACCATGCTCAAAGGGGTCAAATATGTTTTCCGGGACATGGGCATCAGCCTCTCTTTCGGCCAATGTACGCTGATTGCCATTGTGATCGGCCTGCTGGTCATGGCTCTGGGAACCCTGCTACTGCAACGGGTTAAACGGGATGAAGCAGCGGAGAAAAACAACCGGTTTGCCAGCGTGGAACGGGTTTTTGCCGTGCTGATGATCTTCACCGCCTGCGCCATGGCATTTGCCCATGGTTCCAATGATGTGGCCAATGCGGTCGGTCCACTAGCGGCCGTCGTCAGCGTGATCAACTCGGGGGCTGTTGAGGCACAAGCTGTAATGCCGCGCTGGATTCTGTTACTTGGCGGAATTGGCATCATATTGGGGCTGGCCACCTATGGCTTCAAAGTCATGGGCACCGTGGGGAAAAAGATTACCGAGTTGACCCCGAGTCGGGGCTTTGCCGCCGAGTTGGGTGCGGCGGCAACCGTGGTACTGGCATCGGGCACTGGCCTGCCAATCTCCACGACGCACACGTTGGTCGGTGCCGTACTGGGTGTCGGGTTGGCCCGCGGCATCGCAGCCCTCAATCTGCGCGTCGTCGGCACAATTTTTATGTCCTGGCTGGTGACCCTGCCCGCTGGCGCCGGACTGGCCATTCTGTTCTTCTATATAATCAAGAGCATCTTCGGCTAGCGGGAGAAGCCGAAAGCCCGGCGGGGTGCCGGGCTTTAATCAAACGAGCAAGCCCTGCTCACCCTCACTTCTGGCAATGACCACTGCGCCACAGGAATCACTGAAAACGTTCACTGAGGTTCGCAACATATCCAGAATACGATCAGTCACCAGCAACATGCCGATCGCTTCCAGCGGCAGGCCAATGACCCCGAGAATCACCGTAATGGCCACCAGACTGGCCGACGGAATCCCCGCCACCCCAATCGATGTCAGCAGCGCCACCAGTACAATCGTAAACTGGGTGACAAAACTGAGTTCCAGACCATAGGCCTGAGCGATAAAGATAGCAGCGACGCACTCGTAGAGCGCCGTACCGTCCATATTGATAGTGGCACCCAACGGCAGCACAAAGGCACTGGTGCGATTGGAGACCCCGGCATTTTTTTCCACACATTCGATCGTCACCGGCAACGTGCCGGATGAAGAGGCTGTTGAAAATGCGGTGAGCATGGCCGGCAGCATGGCCCGGTAATGCTTCAACGGGTTCAGACCGGCGAATCGCAGAACCAATGCAAGGATAACAAAAGTATGAATTGCCAATGCCAGTACCACCGTAATAAAAAACATCATCAAAGGCTGGAAGGCATCGAACCCGGTAGCCAGGATGGTTTTGGCGACCAGCCCCAACACCCCCAGCGGCGCAAATTTCATGATAAACAGAGTAATTTCCATCATGGTCTCGTAAACACCATTCCAGAAACCCAACAGGGTCTGCGCGGGTTGCTTACTGATGCGCGTCATGAACACACCGAACAACAGACTGAAAAAAATCAGCCCCAGCATCTGTCCATCTGCCGCTGCCTTAATCACATTGGGCGGCACCATTCGCAGAAATACTCCGGTAATATCACCGACACCGCGGCCCTCGACAGCCGCCAGTTGGGAAGATACCGCCTCCGGTTCGCTGAGATTGAGCCGACTGCCCGCTGCCTCACCGTCAACAACACCGGGGGACAGGAGATTGACCAGCAACAGACCCACCAGAATTGCCAGCAGGCTGCTGCAAAGGTAGAAACCAATGGTCTTGGCTCCGAGGCGTCCAAGATTGTCGCTCCCACCCAGACCGGCGATACCCACGATGATTGAGGACATCACCAAGGGCACAATGAGCATCTTCAGCGCGTTGAGAAACAGCATCCCGATAAAGTCAAAGATACTGTAGAGGCTCACACCCAGCACGGTGGTTTTCACATCGAACAGAAGGCCGATGACGACGGCGGCAAGAATCGCAATCAACATCTGCCAGTGTAATTTTAACTTTCCCATAGCTGTTTCCTGACTCTCATGGGTTTGATGACCAGCGGATCAAAGCTGGCCGCCATCGTTATTTTATGTCGCCCCGCAATACGGCAACTTCAGCCTGCAAACGCTCGGCTGAAGCCTGTTCGCCAGGTATCGGGGCACCCGCTATGACCGCCACCTGACGCCAGCCCGGTCGAAACGGCTTTCTGAATGCACCACCGTGACTGCGACTGAAAAAACTCTTCCAAAGGCCCTGTAGTGCCATCGGCACTACAGGTACCGGATTACGGGCCAGTATTTGCTCGATGCCTTTTTTATAGGTACTGATCTCGCCATCCTTGGTGAGCTTGCCCTCCGGAAAGAGGCAGAGCAACTGACCCTTGTTCAATGCCTCATCAATCATTTCCATGGCCCGTTGATATGCCGCCGGATCCTCACCCTTTGAACAAATCGGAATGGCACCGCCAGTGCGAAAAATAAAATTCAGTACCGGTAACTCGTAAATCGGTTTATACATGACAAAGCAAATCGGTCGCCGCACCGCACCGGCCAGCAACAGCGCATCCACATAACTGACATGATTGCAGACCAGAATGGCGGGGCCTTTCAGTGGTATCAGCTCCAGACCGCGATGTTTTACCCGGTAAAGGCTGTGGCCTATCAGCCATACCAGAAAGCGCATGGTGAACTCGGGCACCTGCAGAAAAATAAACACCGCAACGGCGATATTCATCAGCGCCAGCACCAGAAACAGTTCCTCAATGCGGAAACCCGCCACACCGAGAAACAGAATGCCCAAGACACTGGCCAACACCATAAAAAAGGCGTTGAGAATATTGTTGCTGCCGATAATCCGGGCACGCAGCTGTGGATCGGTACGCGCCTGCACCATGGCATAGAGTGGCACGATATACAGACCGCCAAAGAGTCCGAGTAATGCTATATCAAGCAACACGCGCAAGCCGTCGGGACGGAGTATGAAACCGGCGACATCAACAGGGTTTTCGGCGGTGTAACCGGTGGCGGCAAAATACAGATCAATGCCAAACAGGCTGAGGCCGATAGCACCCAGGGGTACCAGGCCAATTTCCACCTGGGCACCACTCAATCGGCCACAGAGCATTGCCCCCACAGCCACACCAACGGTAAAGGCCGAGAGTATCAGGGCAATGACCCCCGGTGTGCCCCTCAGTACGGTGATGGTGAAGTTGGGCATCTGGGTCAAATAACTGGCCCCCAACATCCAGAACCAGGAAATACCCAGAATCGCCAGAAACACTGTCTGCTTCTCAGTGGCCAGCCTGATCAGCTGCCAGCTGATCCTGGGTGTATTCCAGTCAATCCTGAGTGAAGGAGCCCGGGCTTCAGCCAGCGGAATTTGCCGACTGCTGTACCACCCCGTCACGGCCACACAGATTACAACAGCACCCACCAACCAGTGCGCACTGGCCGTTCCGCCCAGCAAGCTGCCGGCAATCGTACCAACCAGAATCGCCACAAAGGTTCCCATCCCCACTCGGGCGTTGCCTGCCAGCAATTCGTCCTCACCGAGGTGCTGAGGTAAAATGGCGTACTTTACCGGCCCAAAAAAAGCGGACTGCGCGCCCATCAGAAACAGGACTGCCAACAGCATCCAGAGAGCCCCGAGCCAGAAAGCCAGCGCGCCAAGCAGCATGATCAGTATTTCAGCCAGCTTGATACGCCGGATAACAAGCGACTTCTCGTGCTTGTCAGCCAATTGGCCGGCGAGGGCAGAAAACAGGAAAAAGGGCAGGATAAACAGGCCCGCCGCCAGATTGACGACAGTGTTAACATTGGTAGCCCCGGCGATACTGGCACTGACAATCATCACCAGAAGCGCATTTTTAAACAGATTATCGTTGAGGGCTCCAAAAAACTGGGTCAGAAAAAGTGGCAGAAACCGCCGGGCTTTCATCAGTTCTTTGCTGCTGTTACTCACCCACGCATCCTTTTTATTCCTCAGGCTGACATATTGCCGTTGCACCCGGTGTTATTCAATGACATTGCCCGAGCACCCCACCGCGGCACATAATCAACCCCAAGCTTTGTCGGGATTACCATGAAACACCTGCTGATACTGTTTGTTGTACTCTTTCCCACCGTTGGCCTCGGTGCCGAGGGGGAGGATGAACGTTTCTGCAGTACCGTCAATCTCTATCTCGAAAATGATCTGTTTGGTGAAACAGACCAACACTACACCAACGGTATCCGCTTCTCCTGTGTGTCACAGGATCTCAGCTCCTACCTTAAAGACCCTGATCTGCCCGATTGGGTCAGGGAAGCAAACCATCGACTGCGATTTTTTCACAGCCTGAAAGATGCGGAGACCCTGCAGCGCAATCTGGTAATCAGTGCCGGGCAATTGATCTTCACCCCGAGTGAAAAGGACATATCCACACTGATCGAAGATGACCGGCCCTATGCCGGATACCTCTACCTCGGGTTTGCCTATCATATCCGCGACCGGGAACAGCTGGATACCCTTGAGCTCAACGTGGGCATGGTGGGACCCGCATCCCTGGCAGAAGATACGCAGGATCTGATTCACGACATTCGCGGTATCGACAAATTTCAGGGCTGGGATCACCAGCTGGAAAACGAGCTTGGGCTACAGTTAGTCTATGAACACAAGCGGCGCTATAAACTGACCGAACAGTGGCCCCAGCAGGACGCCATTGTTCACACCGGTGGCAGCCTCGGCAATGTGGCAACCTACCTTAATTTTGGTGCCGAGTACCGGATTGGCTGGCAGTTGCCTGAGGATTTCGGCACTGCCGCCCTACGGCCCGGTGGCGACAACAGTGCGCCAGGACGGGGCGATCGACGCCGTTGTCGTCTGCCCATCTGTGGCCTGCATGCTTTTATTTCCTTTGATACCCGATTAGTGGCACGGGATATTTTCCTGGACGGCAACACCTTCGAAGACAGCCATCGAGTTGATCGACGACCAGTGGTAGGGGATGCCGCCGTGGGCTTCAGTTTTCTGTTGTCCGGCTGGAAAGTGTCCTACGCAAAGGTGTTCCGAACCCGTGAATTTGAAGAGCAACGCAATACCCATCAGTACGGTTCCCTATCCATTACCTATTCCTGGTAAGCTTTCTTTTCAGGACAACAACACCGATTTGACGAAAGCGGTAATGGCATAACCGATTACCTTGAGCCTCAACACAGAAAAATAAAACAGCTTCGTAGGCGAAATGCTAAGATCTGCGCCATGCACGATATCCCGCTCAGTCTTCCGCCCCTGTCACTTTACGTCCACATCCCCTGGTGTATCCGCAAGTGCCCCTACTGCGACTTTAACTCCCACGCCAGTGACGGACACTTGCCTGAGGACCAGTATGTCCAGGCTCTGATCCGCGAGCTGGAGATAGAATTGCCCTATGCACAGGGTAGAAAATTGTCCTCCATTTTTTTTGGCGGGGGAACACCAAGCCTTTTTTCCGCCGAGAGTATCGGCAGGATTATTCAGGCGGCCCGGCGACGCTACGATTTTAACGACACCATTGAAATTACACTGGAAGCGAATCCCGGCACCTTTGAGCAGGCCAAATTCAATGGTTTTCGCGATGTCGGCGTCAACCGACTATCAATTGGTATCCAGAGCTTTAGTGATCGCCACTTGACAAGACTGGGCCGGATCCACTCGGCAGAAAATGCCCGAGCCGCTGTAGCAATGGCCCAATCCGCCGGTTTTGACAATATCAACCTGGACCTGATGCACGGCCTGCCCACACAAACCGAGGCGGAGGCCATAGCTGACCTGCAACAGGCCATTGATCTCGCACCCGTGCATATTTCCTGGTACCAACTGACCATCGAACCCAACACCGAGTTCTACCGCCGTCCACCCACCCTGCCGGCTGAGGATGTGCTCGATACCATTCAGGAAAGCGGCCATCAATTATTGGCGGATAACGGCTATTTTCAATATGAAGTCTCTGCTTTTTGTCGCGAGAAAAAATTTGCGCTGCACAACAGGAATTATTGGGAGTTTGGCGATTATCTGGGTATTGGTGCCGGGGCGCACGGCAAGATTACACTGCCCGATGAGCAGCGCATTACCCGCACGGCAAAAACACGCAACCCGGGGGATTATCTGGCCAGGGGAAATTCATTTATTGCCAGCTGTAAAAACATTCCCGAAAACGAACTGGCACTGGAATTCATGATGAATGCCCTGCGTCTCAATCACGGTGTGGAAAGACCGTATTTTGAAGAGAGAACCGGTATTTCTCTTAATAAAATCAATGGAATTTGTGAAAGATTGATCGCCGCAGGTTTGCTGGAAAATTCGCCTTCACATATTGTCACGACAAAAAAAGGCCACCGGTTTCTAAACACGGTGCTGTGCTATTTCAGCGAATAATCTGCTGCTTTTTTCAAAAATTTTTCAACAACAGCCCGACGCCTCAATGCGATCATTGCCAAAGGGCAAATCAATGCCACAGCCTTTGAAAATACCCCGATGACAGTGAAAATCACCATAAAATTCAAAGTGCTCGGCAAAGCGGGTCTCCCGCAACATCCGGTAACTATTACCGCAGACCGGAAAGTTTTTTCCCGTTTCTATCCGGTGATGGCAATCCAGTAAAAACTGATTTTCTGAACCCGGAATAGTACCCTTGTAGATCACTGACTGGCCGTAATCTTCACAGGCTGGTTCGAGATTTTCCAGCTTGAAAAGCCGGTAGGTTGCCGAGTAAAAACGCAACGGGCCAATTTTCTGAACGATGTCGGGATTGCCAACGCTCAGTGGACGATCCTCAACCAGTCTCGGGTCGGCAAAACCGACCTGTCTGGCCAGTTGTAAAAAGTCATTCCAGTAGAGCGCCCCCGCCAGACACTCACCGTAGAGTACAGGGTCATTTGACAGCTCGACAGGGACCCGACGATCGGCATAGACATCGGAAAAATACAATTCACCACCGGGCTTCAATAACCGGTGGGCCTGGGCCAGAACCGCTCGCTTGTCGGGGGACAGATTAATCACGCAATTCGAGACAATCACGTCAAAACTTGCATCGGCCAAATCCAGCTCGTCGAGGTGCTCCAGATAGCCTTTGAGAAAACGCACATTGGCCTTTTTGAAACCAAAAGCATCCCGGTGAAACTCGATATGACGGTTGGCAACAGCCAACTGTTCGTCCGTCATATCCACACCGACCACTTCACCGGTCTCACCGACCAAAGCGGAGAGCACATAGCAATCCTGCCCCGAGCCACTGCCCAGATCCAGGATCCTGAGACCACTCAGCAGCGCCGGGGCAATCAAGCCACAGCCATAGTATTTGCCACTCACTTCCGGGTG
>DDNV01000090.1:29147-30739 GCA_002341315.1 Cellvibrionales bacterium UBA2511 | reverse complement strand
TTTGCCACTCACTTCCGGGTGAATTTTTGCCATGATCGGCTTGATGGCATCGGGAACACTGTCAGCCGTGCAGCAGGCATCCGTCTGCAAATCCTCTGAACCCTGCAATGCCCTGCCGTAATAGTCTTTGACGATATCGTACATGGGACTCCTTAGCTCGCCTCAATGCTGTGATCAATGACAATACATTTCAGCCACGCCGACGGCTTCTTGTTGGATACCTGAATCCTGCCGCTGTTACAGATTGTCTGGAATTTGTCACAGACAATAGGCGATTGTCTTGTTTGTTGTACGGCACCTATTGAACCATATAACTGAATTAACCTGTCAAACGCTAAAACCGGAAGCCTGTGTGCCTGAAGAGCAGATCGATATTGGCCATGCAAAACACTGCATCAATCGGCACAAATACGACTGATGCATGTATTATTTTCTCAACCACCTCACTAAAGGGGCTACTCGAACTGCCACCCAGATAGAATTACCGGGGAAACTGGCCGATGGGTTCAACGGCTGTTTAGCTTCAGCTGAAAGCCAATTTTTTTAAGGGACCGTTGCTCCGATGCCAGTGCTGCACTGGTCAGCGGATGGCGCTCCAGCCAGTCAGCATCAAAGGCGAGCGTGACTTCCGACTCCTTGACCTTCGTGGCAAACATCGGTTTACCCTCCACAGGTGTCACATACTTAAACAGCGCGGCCAATCGCATCAGAATACAGAGACGCTTTAAGCGGATGCGCTGCCCAGCTTCGTAACTGACAAATTCACCCGCCGGAAACTTTTGCCGGTGACTGCGCACCAGGAGCGCCAATTCCCGCTGCATCTGTTTACTGAAACCCGCCAGATCAGAATGCTCGATAAGGTATTGCCCATGTTTGTGGAACTGACTGTGCGCAATACTCAAACCTACTTCGTGCAATCTGGCCGCCCAGCACAGCAGCGGCCGGTCAGACTCGTCCAGCTGCCAGTCATCGGCCACGGCATCGAATAGCAGAGTGGCCATGGACTCCACCTGATCCGCATTTTGCTGATCTGCCTCCGATCGCAACATCAGCGCCATCACGCTGCGTTCCCGGACATCCTCGTGTTCGAATCGACCCATGATTTCATAGATGACCCCCTCCCTGAGAGCGCCACTGGAAGTGTGTATCTGCTGAATATTCAAGGCGTCGAAAATGGCACAGGTGATGGCAACGCCCGACACAATTACCCCACGCCGGCGCTCGCTCAAACCCGATAATTCTGACAGTGAGTTGATGTCCTTATATTGCAACAGCAACTTCTTCAAACGCCCCAGGTTGGCCGCACTGATACCTTCCCCGGCCCAGCCCTTGTCAATAATCAGCTTTTCAATACTGGTCATGGTGCCCGAGGAACCCACCCCGTTATCCCAACCATGGTTTTTATAGGCCTTACGGATTTTCAGCACTTCCTGATAGGCAGCGCGGTAGGCTTTTTCAAACCGTTTCGGCGAGATCTTCCCCTGCCGGAAGTATCGATCACGGTAGGTCACACAACCCATATGCAGACTTTCACGCAATTTGGCTTCAAAACGCTGGCCGATAATAAATTCCGTACTGCCACCACCGATATC
>DDNV01000090.1:28382-29084 GCA_002341315.1 Cellvibrionales bacterium UBA2511 | reverse complement strand
ATCCACCACCAGGCGGGAGTTGTCGTCATCGGCAAGGGTGTGGGCCACCCCAAGATAAACAAGCCGGGCCTCTTCACGACCGGAAATCACCTCCACCGGATAACCCATCAGTGCTTCCGCCTGCCTGATAAAGAGTGGAGCATTTTTTGCGGCGCGCAGCGCGTTGGTTCCCACGATCCGAACCTGTTCCGGCTGCAGCGTATCCAGGGCCTGACGAAAACGTGCCAGGCTGGCGAGTCCTCTCTCTATGGCCTCCGGGGTCAAGCGATTTGATTTCATACCGGCACCCAACTGGACCCGGCCGCCAAAACGCTCCACCGGTCGCATTTCGTTTTGCGTCACCCGGGCAACAATCATGTGAAAGCTGTTTGAGCCGAGGTCAATCGCTGCCAGTGTCTTGCCCTGACCATTTGCCACGGAATTTTGCAATGCGGGTTTTCCTTGTGGTTTAGTAAGGCTACCGGCACTATAGTCGGCACCATCAGATCGCCGTCCGGAAGATTTGTTACCTGCCCGGGACGGGTGTTATGATTTGTAACAATTCTACCCCCTTACGATTTAATTCACATTACTCTGGAGATCCCCAATGAGCGACAACATCGTTCACGTCACCGATGCCAGTTTCGCAAGCGAAGTGCTTGGATCAGACTTGCCGGTACTCGTTGATTTCTGGGCTGCATGGTGCGGCCCCTGCAAGATGAT
>DDNV01000090.1:25410-28270 GCA_002341315.1 Cellvibrionales bacterium UBA2511 | reverse complement strand
GGCCCCTGCAAGATGATTGCACCTATTCTGGATGAGTTGGCAAACGAATATGCTGGCAAGGTCAAGATTTGCAAAGTGGATGTGGATTCAAACCCCGAGACACCGGCAAAATTCAATGTTCGCGGTATTCCGACATTGATCCTGTTCAAGGACAGTAATATTGAAGCAACCAAGGTCGGGGCTCTGTCCAAAACCCAGCTGGTTGAATTCATCGAAGCCGGTCTCTGATCAATCATCATACTGAGTGGCTTGCCTTTTGCGCAGCCGCTCAGATTGTTGCGCTTTAGAGTAGGCCCCCCTATACTGCGACTGTTCCCGCCGAACTCCCAGGCGAGAGGCCTTACCAAAAAACCCCATTTAGCCCTTCCAGGACACCAAAGATAATTTTCGGCCGGTTGTCAGCCTGCCTCAAATCCTAACAACAATTATTACTATGTCTGTATTTATGAACCTGACCGAGCTCAAGACTAAACCTATCGATGAACTACTGAAACTTGCCGAGGAAATCGGCCTGGATAACCTGGCCCGCTCACGCAAGCAGGATGTCATCTTCAGCATTCTCAAACGGCATGCCAAAAGTGGCGAGGACATCTACGGAGATGGCGTTCTTGAAATACTCCCCGACGGCTTTGGTTTTTTAAGATCCGCCGACAGTTCCTACCTGGCGGGCCCGGATGATATCTATGTCTCCCCAAGTCAGATCCGCCGGTTCAACCTGCGAACCGGAGACAGTATTTCCGGCAAAATCCGACCACCCAAAGAGGGTGAGCGCTACTTTGCCATGCTCAAACTCGACGAAATCAATTTTGACAAGCCGGAAAACGCCCGCAACAAAATTCTGTTTGAAAACCTCACTCCACTGTTTCCCGATGAGCGGCTGGTACTGGAAGCCGGCAATGGCTCTACCGAGGACCTGACTCCCCGAATTATTGATCTGGTTTCACCCATTGGCAAAGGCCAGCGCGGTCTCATCGTGGCGCCGCCCAAAGCCGGGAAAACCATTCTTATGCAGCACACCGCCCAATCGATCATCCGCAACAACCCAGAGTGTTACATCATGGTGTTGCTGATCGATGAACGTCCGGAAGAAGTGACTGAAATGCAGCGCTCTGTGCGCGGTGAGGTAATTGCCTCGACCTTTGACGAACCGCCCTCACGTCACGTTCAGGTTGCTGAGATGGTTATCGAAAAAGCGAAGCGACTGGTGGAACACAAAAAAGATGTGGTGATTCTACTCGACTCGGTGACCCGATTGGCTCGGGCCTATAACACCGTTCAACCATCGTCGGGCAAAGTGCTGACCGGTGGCGTGGATGCCCACGCACTGGAACGGCCCAAGCGCTTTTTTGGTGCTGCCAGAAATATCGAGCAGGGCGGGAGCCTCACCATTATCGCCACAGCACTGGTGGAAACAGGTTCCAAAATGGACGAAGTCATTTATGAAGAGTTCAAAGGCACCGGCAACATGGAGTTGCATCTGGATCGAAAAATGGCAGAGAAGCGCATCTATCCGGCTATCAATATCCGCCGCTCCGGCACCCGTCGCGAAGACCTGTTAATGGGTGAAGAGGAACTGCAACGGGTGTGGATTTTGCGCAAACTCCTCCACAGCATGGAAGACTCTGATGCCACCGAGTTCCTCATCGATAAACTGAAAGACTCCAAAACCAATGATGAGTTTTTCCTGTCGATGAAACGCAAATAGTCTCAAGCGGCATCAAAAAACCTGGCTAATGCCAGGTTTTTTTCTGTGGGGTCTGATCTGGCACGGGGTCAGTCATGGTGCCAACCTCAAAATTGTCCAACCATTCTCGGCTCTGAGGTATTGAAAACGGTCATGCAGACGATTTTCTCCGCCCTGCCAGAATTCAAATTCGCCGGGCACCACCCGGTACCCGCCCCAGAAATCCGGCACCGGTATCTCCCCGGCAGCAAACTTCTCTTTCATTTGTATGAATTGGGCTTCCAGTGCCTGCCGGGAGTTGAGCCGACTGCTCTGCTGCGAGGCCCAGGCTGCCAGCTGACTTCCCCTTGGGCGCTTGAGAAAATAGCTCAGAACTTCAGTTTTCGTGAGTCTTTCCACCTGCCCGCCGACAATCACCTGCCGATCCATCCGCATCCAGGGAAAAATGAGGCTGACATTCGGGTTGCCTGACATCTCTCTGGCTTTGCGACTACCCAGGTTGGTATAGAACATCAATCCTCTCTCATCCATACCCTTTAACAATACAGTGCGTTGCCAGGGTTTACCCTCAGCGTTGACCGTCGCGAGACACATCGCCGTAGGGTCGGATAAATCCGAGTGGATGGCCTGCTCCATCCACAGGTTGAATTGTTCGAAGGGAGACGCCTTAAGTGACTCCCTGCGCAAGCGTCCATACTGGTATTCACGACGACTATCTTCCAGCGACATCAATTACTCTCCTCAACCATAACCGGGCATTCTAGCCCGGATCAGGACCTACTGCTGCTATTGGATTGATACTGCGACCCTGCCACTCAACCCGATAATAAGGTTTACAGGAGTTTTCTTTATCCCGGAAGCAATAAACAGCTGATATTCCCGCATCGGGGACTTAGAATAAACCCCTGCAAAAAGATTATGCCAATTCTCCCGGGAGCACGTTATGTCTCGCGCCACACTGAGCCTGACAGTAACGGGTTTACTCTTCAGTCAGCTGGTTCTCAGTCAACCCAAATCCACGTTCATTACTGAAGAGGATATGCTCGGTGAGCTACCCTCGGTTTCCTCCGTGGCACGGATGGTTCAACCCCTGAACCAGGTTCCTGCAAGTGTCACCATTATCGATCAACAATTGATCAAGGCTTCAGGCGCCATGACCTGGGTCGATGTCTTTCG
>DDNV01000090.1:19078-25380 GCA_002341315.1 Cellvibrionales bacterium UBA2511 | reverse complement strand
CGATGTCTTTCGCCTGGTGCCCGGCTTCGAGTCCTACTATATCAATGGCAATCGCTACGGTATCGGTTATCACGGCTTTGGCCGCGAGTTTCCGAACCATCTGGAAATCATGGTCGATGGCCGGCCCATCTATGACCCGGTGTTTGCCAATACTGAATGGGGCTCTCTGGGTATCAGTCTGGAAGATATTGACCATATTGAGATTGTGCGAGGGTCAAATGCCCCGGCCTTCGGCTCCAATGCATTTCTCGGCGCGGTAAACATCATCACCCGCAAACCTGTGCAGGAGCGTGGCTGGCAGGTCGGCCTGACAGCGGGAGACCAGCAAACCCGGGAAACCACTGTCCGCTACAGCGGTAATGCCGACAAGCTGGATTACCGTGTCAGTTTTAATTACCAGCATAACGACGGCTTCCCACCGGTCAGTTCCGGCGACAACCGGGGGCCAATGAAGGACGGCAGGGAAATGCTGGCCCTGAACCTGCGTGCTATGTACACCCCGAACATTACAGATACATTCGACCTGCAAGCCGGGTACACACACAACAATTCTGGTTGGGGTGATGCGGACCGCCCGGCGGAGTACGCTGATGTCCAGTTCAAAAACCAATACCAGTCCCTGAAGTGGAACCGGGATCTGGTCAACGGCGATGGGCTACAAATCCATTTGTATCACAACCGCATTGAGGGTGAAAACTTTATCAACCAGGGACTGGTTTCCAATCTGTTGTCGGAGGAACTCGGATTCACCATTACCCCGGAACAGGTGCCGGGCTTTTTTCAGATGATTGACCCGTCCCTGGATATTGAAGATCAACACTATATCGTCGGCTTTCAGGGCATTGATTCAGAACGCTACGACGTGGAACTGGAACATCGCCTGCATCTGACCCCCGATTTGCGAGCCACCTGGGGGGCCGGCCTGCGCTACGATAATATCAGTGGCAAAACAGTGTTTGGTCATAGCGGCGATGAATCACTGACCAGTCGCCGGCTTTTCGGGCACCTGGAGTGGGAGGCCAGTTCCCACTGGACCCTGAATGCCGGTCTGATGATCGAAAACAACGTCCTGGTGGACACGATTGCATCCGGCAGGATCGCCGCCAATTACCACTTCAATCCTCTCCACACCCTTCGCATAGGTTATGCCATTGGTCGGCGCTCTCCCTCACTGGGTGAGGCCCGGGAGCTGAATGTGGATATTCTCGCCGACCAGATACTGGTTCAGGCGATTCGGAAATCTGCTGAAAGTGTCGAGGAAGAGCGACTGAAAAGCCTTGAACTGGGCTATCTGGCCCAATTGCCCACACAGGGACTGACCTTTGATGTCAGACTGTTTCGAGAATCCGTTAAAGATGGCATCGATACCTACCAGGCACCTGCTGATCTGGGTATTCCGTCGCTCGGTCTGGATGAAACCATATCAGTTCGCGACAATAACAGTCGCTGGGTAACGCGGGGAACGGAACTACAACTCCGCTACCAGCCCACAGAACGCACTCTGATCAATGCCCACTACAGCTACCGGGATGTGGACAGTTTTTATATCTCCCGTTATGAACCCTACTTTCAGATCAAGGATCATGACGAACGCGCACCACGACATACGGCGGGCCTGCTGCTGTTTCAGCGATTTGCTGCAGGCTGGTCCTCAGGTATCAATATCTACCATATGACAGCAGCGGATTGGCGTGATGGCAACCCTGTAGAACAGTTTGTCCGGGTAGACGCCCATCTGGGTTATGATTTTACTGTGGGTTCAAGCACTGGAAACCTGTCACTTATCGGCCAAAACCTGGGGGGTGACTATATGGAGCATGCTCAAAACAATGTTTTTGAAACCAGACTTTTTTTACGTCTCGTACTGAATTTTTGATGTGTTTGACCTTATTGCTCCAGACAAAATCATAGCGACTGGGGGATGAAAGGTCTTACGCTCAATAGCAGCGTTACTTAGGGAAGACATGTTGAAGCGACCAGTAAGGAAACAAGGTATCTTTGCAACCCTCTCCACCACGGGACTCCTTTTCCTTTCCCTTTTGATGTGCCCGGTAACACAGGCAGACATCTTATTGCTGTTATCCAGCGACGCCTCTTATTACCTGGAAACCGCTGGCTCACTCCAGGACACGGTCAACAAAACACTGCCGGGAAACCCCGGTTTCAGCATCATTAATCTCCATAAAACCACGCTGCCAGAGCGTCAGGACACCCACTACCAACTCATTGTTGCCATCGGAAGCTATGCAACTCGCGAGGTGATTAACTGGGGAGGAGACATACCTGTGCTCAGTATTTTCACCCCAAAAAATGCCTATGAATCTGCCTGGTCAACCCACGATAAAGGCCCAGCGCGCCAGGCTTCTGCAATCTTTCTGGATCAACCCCTCAGCCGGGTAATTACACTCGCATCATTGCTAAAACCGGAAGCTACTCGGTTCAGCACCATATTTGGTCCCGTCTCCAGGGAATTGGAGGAAGAGCTGGAGACACTTACCGCTGAACGTGGCCTGATTCTCAAACACGGCTACCTCGACCGGGAGGACAACCCTGTGTCGGTGCTGCGTCCCGTGGTCAGCGGTACCGACCTCTTTATTGCCCTGCCGGATCAGGCTGTCCTTAACCGCGCAATTGCCAAGTGGATTCTCCACCTCAGCTTTCAACAAAAGGTCCCGGTTATCGGCTTCTCAAAGGCCTATACCGTCGCGGGGGCATTGGCCTCTATTTTTTCTTCGCCTGATGACATTGGCAGACAGGCAGGTGAACACATCAGTCAGTGGTTGCGCAATCCGGCAAGTACCCTCGGCAAGCCCCAGTATCCCCGCTATTTCAGTATATCCACCAACCCGGCCATAGCGCGATCGCTCGGTATACCCCTGCCGTCAGACAATACGCTTTATACGGACATCCAAAAGCAGGAGCAGGCAGCAAATGATTGAAAGCCCATTGCTCAGCAAGTCGATTCATCAGCGGTTTCTTGTGGTGGCCCTTTTCCCGTTGCTGTTAACCATCACGTTGCTGACGCTCTACACGATTGATGCCCGACGGGGTGACCTGTCAGAAAATCTTTATCAATCCGGAGAAATGACATCGGATTATCTGGCGACAATTTCGGATCTGTCACTCTACTCGCGAAACATCAAGTTGCTCGCAAACACATCGGCGGCGGCCATTCGCCTGCCCGACGTATCCGGCGTCGCTTTTATAGACCGCACAGAGAAGCTGGTCCTGAATTCCGGGGATATACCCCCGGCAGCACTGGGGTCCTCACCGGAAAAACAACCCTTACAGCTGGACAATCACGTCTACTTCAAGAAACCCGTTTATCTGGTGGGTGTTGAGTTCAGTGATTACGAGGAAGAAGCCGCGCAGGTGGTCGATGATGAACTGATCGGCTGGGTTATCGTCGCGATTGATCAGGCCCGTTTGCACCAGAAGCAGCGTCAGATTATTTTTACCTCTCTCTGGCTATCCCTTCTGGGGCTGATTATTGCCTTTGTACTGACCTACTATCTGAGCCTGGGATTGATTGCTCCGATTCAACACATCACCGCCGTCATAAAAAAAATGGCCCGCGGCAACCTGAGCATCAGGGCTAAAACCGGAACCCGCGACGAACTTGCCATTCTCGCGAGCGGCATCAACCAACTGGCAGAATCAATTACCGAGGGCAGACAAAATCTTGAATATCGGATTAATCTCGCTACCCGCCAGTTACAGGCTACTCTCGAGAGCCTGCAAACAAAGAACCGTGAACTGGAATTGTCACGACAGGAGGCGGAAACAGCAAATCAGTCAAAGAGTGATTTTCTGGCACGGATGAGCCATGAACTGCGTACTCCCATCACCTCCATCCAGGGATTTGTACACTTACTGGATGTCAGTGTCATGTCTGAAACAGACCGTCACTACTGCCAGATTATTGATCAATCCGCACTCCAGCTACTGACGCTGATTGACGACATTCTGGCTTGTTCAAAACTCCAGTCCAATACCGTTGAGCTCGAGCAGCAGCCAATAGATCTGGCGGAATGCATAGAGCAGGTCAGCGCCCTGTTTTCTCCCCAGGCCCAACACAAGGGCCTTTGTATCGCAGTGGATTATGCTCCCGATGTGTTGTTGCACCGGGTGGGAGATATGATCCGGCTACAGCAGATTTTGAGCAACCTGATTGCCAATGCTATCAAATTCTCCGAACAGGGTGGGGTTTTCATCTCCCTGAAAACCAATCCGGCACAAGCCGTTATTATCGAAGTGCTGGATACCGGTATCGGTATTTCCGCCGACGCCCAGGGCCTGCTCTTTAATGCCTTTACCCAGGCAGACACCTCCATATCACGCCACTATGGCGGGACCGGACTGGGACTTTCGATTGTCAAAAGCCTGGTTGATTTGATGGAGGGAGACATAGACCTGGAGAGCCGGGAAGGTAGGGGCTCCACCTTCCGTATAACGCTACCACTGCCACTCAGTGAGACACAGCCTAACTGGAAAATCAGGCCCTGCAAGGTGGTAATTGCCAGCTGTAACGAATTTACAACACTGGCACTCAGGCACGCTCTGGAACGATTCGGGGTGAACGATATTCTCGTCACTGATTACGACCATTTGCTGAATACCGCATTACATCTTGAAGCCAGCGACCGGGTGATTGTCTGCATACCTGCCCCGCAGGGTGCCAGAGATGATCTCCCGAAACTCATGGTGCAGTTGCGCAACGCAACCCCGGCCAAGCTGATTCTGACAGCATCACAGCTGAATTTTTATCAACAATTCAACGCCAAGGAACGGGCAGAACTCAACCCGGTCGCATTTCTGTCAATGCCACCGCCACTGTCAGAGCTCCACCGCTCATTGAATGAAAATGGCCCGTCGCAGGACCTGATCGCCATTACGCCGGTAAATAGCCAACTCCTTGATGGCGTGAATATCCTGATTGCCGAAGATAACCAATTCACCAGTCTGCTACTGGATACCTTGCTAAGTAAGATGGGGGCCTACTGCACATTGACAAACAACGGCAACGAAGCCCTCGCGGCTTGCCAACATGACACCTTTGACCTGTTGCTGGTGGACATACACATGCCCCAGAAAAATGGCATTGACACCCTGATAGCTCTGCGACGCAGCAATAATCCCAATGCACGGATTCCGGCCCTGGCACTGACAGCCGATATACTTCAGCAGGAGGAAAGAGCGCTGTTTGATGCCGGGGCAAACGGTTTGCAACTCAAACCACTCAATGAAAATGAATTACTTGCCAACATCTGCAAACTACTCAGCATCAAACCGCCCACAGAGGTACCGGCTCCATCCTCTCAAGAAGAAGGGGACGTTTCCGTCAATCTATTCCGTCAGGAAGTCAGAGATCTGTTGAAAAAAGCACGTCAGGCCGTGGCCGATGACGACCTTGCCGAACTGCGCGAACAGATTCACCAATTGTTGGGTATCGCCGGTGTTTTCAAACTGACGACATTGGAACAACTGGTGAGGCACCTTCACGAACAGATCAAGGCCGGATCCTTGACATCAGTTTCAGCACTGCTCGACAAGATTGACCGAGAGGCTGAGTGGATCGACCTGTAGCAATCGTTAAAAAGGTTCTATCAGGTGTATTACTGAAACCGGCTCAAACAGACCGAACTGCCACCACACCCTCAACGCCGGCAATGGCTTTGAGCAGGTCGTTAGTTGGCTGGGTGGCAACATCAATAATGTTGTAGGCGATGCCATCACGACTCTGATTTACCATGTCGATAACATTCATGTCTCGATCCGCCAGCAGAGACAGCACATGACCTAATACTTTTGGCACATTCTCGTTACAGAACGTGATTCGATAGCCACCGTTTCTGGCCATGTTGGTGTTCGGAAAATTCACCGAATTTCGAATGTTGCCGTTTTCCAGATAGTCCATGAGCTGATCGGCAGCCATCATGGCGCAGTTCTCTTCAGCCTCTTCCGTGCTGGCGCCAATATGCGGCATGCAGAGTACATCCTTGCGAGCGAGCAGCGCCGGCACTGGAAAATCGGTGACATATTTCGCCAGACGCTTTTCGTCCAATGCCGCCGTGATCGCTGCCAGATCGACCACTTCCTCCCGGGCAAAGTTCAGTAGAACGGTAGAGGGTCTGATACAGCGCAGAGCTTCAGCATTGATCAGATGACGGGTTGCCTCCATGGCAGGCACATGCAGGGAAATGAAATCGGAGCAGGCCAGCAGACTCTGCAGGTTCTCCACCTTCTGAACCCGCCTGGACAGACGCCAGGCCGCTTCCACAGAAATTGCCGGATCATAGCCT
>DDNV01000090.1:15121-18981 GCA_002341315.1 Cellvibrionales bacterium UBA2511 | reverse complement strand
ATAGCCTGCCACGTTCATCCCGAGCTCAAGAGCCATATTGGCCACCAGCGCACCTATGGCACCGAGACCGACGACACCCAGAGTCTTGCCAGCCACTTCACACCCGGCAAACTGCTTTTTCTGTTTCTCCAGCAGTTTCGACATCTCTGCATCATCTGTGATGGCAGTGAGCCCTTGCACGTAATTCATACCGCCAAAAATATCTCTGGAAGCGAGAAATAACGCGGAAGCTACCAGCTCCTTCACCGCATTGGCATTGGCACCCGGGGTGTTAAATACCACGATGCCGCGCTTGGTATACTCAGCCACCGGAATATTATTGACTCCGGCACCAGCTCGAGCTACCGCCTTGACGCTCTCGGCTATCACTTCTTCGTGCAGTTTCTGGCTGCGCAGTAAAATCGCATCTGGCTGCGAAAATTCACTGGCTATCTCGTAGTGTTCTCTGGGAAAACGATCCAGTCCTTTGGTAGAAATCTGGTTATAGGTCCGCACTTTATACATGGTTTCTTCTCACGCAACGCTGCTTATACCGATCATTAACGGGAAACTTCCCGATAACCCCATTCGAGCCAGGGCATCAGTGCTTCGAGATCCGTTTTTTCGACGGTCGCACCACCCCAGATACGCAAACCGGCAGGAGCATCCCGGTAGGCGCCAATGTCATAGGCCACGCCTTCCGCATCGAGTAGTTTAACCAGTTGTTTTACCTGATCGGCCTCCAGCGACAAGGTCAGGCAGATACTGGTACTTGATCGGTTGATCGGGTCTTCCGCCAGAAAGCTTATCCAATCATGGGTCGCGACAAACCGTTCAATGACCGCCAGATTGTCGTTTGACCGTCGAACCGTTGCCTGCACACCACCGATAGACTTAACCCAATCCAGCGAATCGAGATAATCTGCCACACAGAGCATCGAGGGCGTATTGATGGTGGCACCCTTGAAAATATCTTCAATTAACTTGCCACCTTTGGTCATGCGGAAAATCTTCGGCAGTGGCCAGGGTGGTGTATAGGTTTCCAGTCGTTCAACTGCCCTGGGGCTCAGAATCAGCATGCCGTGGGCACCTTCACCACCGAGTACTTTTTGCCAACTGAACGTGACCACGTCCAGTTTTTGCCAGGGCATCTCCATGGCAAATACCGCAGATGTGGCATCGCAAATAGTCAATCCCTCACGGCTATCACTGATCCAGTCCGCATGGGGGACCTTGACTCCGGAAGTGGTGCCATTCCAGGTAAACACGATATCGTGTGTGGGGTCGGCAAGATTGAGCTCCGGCAGCTTGCCATAATCGGCACCGTAATCATTGACCTCCTCGAGTTTCAGCTGCTTGACGATATCCGTCAGCCAGCCCTGTCCGAAAGACTCCCAGGAAAATACGTCAACCGGGCGGGGGCCCAGCATCGACCAGAGCGCCATTTCAACTGCCCCGGTATCTGATGCAGGAACCACCCCCACTCGATAACCCTCTGGCAAGCCCAGAACCTGAGCCGTTTCCTCACATACTCGCTTTAGTGCAGTCTTGCCAATAGCTGCTCTGTGTGAGCGTCCAAGGGTAGTGAGATCGAGAGTAGATACATCATAGCCGGGACGTTTGCTGCAAGGCCCGGAAGAAAAATTTGGGTTGGCCGGCTTGTGAGTCGGTTTCATGATTGGTCTGCCTGAAAGATGAAAAAAAGCGGGACATTTTAAGTGGGATTGGTTGCTGTACCAAGCCGCCACTAATAGAAGTCGCTAACTAATAGTTTGGTTCAATCGCCCACTGTATAACAAAACCAACAGCGGTGAAGATCGCAATGGACTGCAGGGTTCGTTATTGACCCATCAACGAACGTTCCCGCTCGATAAGGTAGGAGGCCACTTTCAGCATACCCGCATTGCCACCATTATCGCGACCGGAAATACGATATTTTCCATTCACAACCATTTCGGGTGTGCCCTGGATGTCATAGCGCTTCTGTTTTTTGGCTGCCAGATCAACAGCCATATCGATACCTGCCGAGTTAAAGACTTTAGTGAATCTTGCACGATCTATACCATTGGCCTCAAACAGGTCGGCAATTTCATCTTCTGTTTTCAGTTTGGCTTTTTTGGGATTCATTTCCTCAAAAATAGCCTCATGGAGCTGATCAAGGGATTTCATGGCTTTGGCAGTGAAATAAGCTTTGGCATGGAGGCGCATAGTCGGGTGCCAAATCGCCGGAACGCGGACAAACTCAACATCGTCGGATAATCCTTGCGTCCATTTATTCAGCACCGGCTCAAACGTGTAGCAGTGGCTACACCCGTACCAGAACACCTCTGCTACCTCGATTTTGTCGGGATTACTGGTGGCAACCGCCTCGGCCAACACCTCATAATGATCGCCGGCTTTGTAAGGCTCCTCTGCATGGACAGGAGACATAACAAAGGCCAACATCGCGGCAGATATCATAATAGTCGACAGCAAATTGCGCATTAGCGTTTCCTTTAGACTGGTTGAATTACCCTGCATAGACCACAGAGACCGAACAGGTTCCACCCACAGCATTAAAAAGACGGTCAGACACCAGGCAAACGGCTGTTTATTTCAAACCGGCGATGAAATTCGACACCGCTTCGATTTCAACATCATTCATCTGGGCAGCAACACCTCGCATAATTTGCGAATCACCGTCATTGGTACGGGCTGCCGAATTTTCGGGGTCGTGGGCACCAGTGCGGAAGGCACGTAGCTGTTTGGCGGTGTATTCGGCAAACTGACCGCCCAATGCCGGATAACCCGCAGGGTTGTTACCATTACCCGCAGGGGAGTGGCAACCGGTACAGGCTGGCACACCGGTTTCAATGTTGCCTCCACGGTAGATGCGCTCACCAAGGTCGAGATCAGTTTCTTTGGCGCCGGCCATTTGAATGGTCTTGGACGCATAATAGGCCGCCATATCCTGCAGGTCCTGTTCAGATGCGTTACTCAGCATGCCGGTCATTTCAGGTATCACACGATCACCCGCTTTGATATCTTGCAGTTGCTTCGTGAGATACTTCTCACCTTGGCCGGCCAGCTTCGGGAAGGTCGCCATGGCACTGTTGCCATCGGCACCATGACAGCCAGCACACATCGCTGTTTTAGCCTGGCCGGCTGCAGCATCCCCTGCCGCAAGGGCAAAAGGGGCAGCAAGGGCCGTTGTGAGTAGGGCAGTCACTGTCAGAATCATTTTTTTCATTGGTTAATCCGCTCTCTGCATTCCGCTACAATGGGACATTCTTATTGCCTTCTAAAAAGCGGGGGCATTATATACCAAACCCCCTCCGACCTTAATAGTTGATATCAGGTTACTCCACCAAGGCTTTTCCACATGTCAGAAGAAATCTCTTTTACCAAGGCTCAATTCCTCATCAGCGCCCCGACCGTCTGGCAGTGTCCGGAAGATGTCGGCAGGGAAGTTGCGTTTGCCGGACGATCCAATGCCGGGAAGTCCAGCGCCATCAATACCCTGACCAACAATAGCAAATTGGCCCGCACCAGCAAAACACCGGGGCGCACACAGTTGCTCAACTTTTTTTCCCTGACCGAAAACTGTCGCCTGGTGGATTTGCCCGGTTACGGCTTCGCCAAAGTACCGAAGGCCATGAAACAGGCGTGGGATCGCAACCTCGCCGAATATTTGCAACAACGCCAATCCCTGAGAGGCCTTGTGATGCTGATGGATATTCGCCATCCACTGCAGGAATATGATTGGCAGATGATCGGGTGGGCCAGACAGTCTGCCATGCCGGTTCATCTATTGCTCACCAAAGCAGACAAATTGAACAATGGACCCGCTAAAACGGTGCTTCTGACCGTCAAACGCGAGCTGGCCAAAGCCGGTTTCGGGG
>DDNV01000090.1:14380-14993 GCA_002341315.1 Cellvibrionales bacterium UBA2511 | reverse complement strand
CAAACTTTTTCATCGCTCAAGAAAGCGGGCATTGACCAATTAAAACTGGTGATTCAATCCTGGTTGATCGACTAATAACCCCCTTCCAAGATAAGCCGTCTAAAAAAAACCCTGACCATAGAGATCAGGGTATGCTTTGCTGTTGCTTGGGGTTTACAAACCTTGCATTTAACTTGGGGAGAAAATAGCAATGTTGCTTGTATTGATTTGTCTCTCCTGCCGATGAAAAGTTCCATTCTGGTAAGAAGTTTTTTATCCAGGGCCTTTTTCGTGGGGTTTGCAGGGCAAAAAAAAACCCTGACCATTGAGATCAGGGCGTGCTTTGCTGTTGTTTGGGGATTAACGAGCTTTGCATTTAGTTTGGGGAGAACAAAGCAATATTTGCCTGCTCGTAAGGTTAGTCAGTCATTTATGGCATGAGTTCCCATCGGGTATAAAAAAATTTTTACCCCAGAATTAGCGCTTAAACGCTCAATGTGCCTCGTCCCAGTTATCTCCGACACCCACATCGACAACCAGCGGCACATCGAGCCGGGCGGCATTGCTCATGCGAGCCTTGAGGCCAGATAACACGTCCTCCAGTTCGTCCTGGGGAACCTCCAGAATCAGTTCA
>DDNV01000090.1:14073-14259 GCA_002341315.1 Cellvibrionales bacterium UBA2511 | reverse complement strand
GGCATCGCTCATGCGGGCCCTGAGGCCAGACAACACACCCTCCAGTTCGCCCTCAGGAACCTCCAGAATCAGTTCATCGTGCACCTGCATAATCATCCTGGTGTTGAGCTTTTTATCGGCCAACCACTGATCGACGCTGATCATTGCCAGTTTAATGATATCGGCCGCAGTCCCCTGCATCGGGGC
>DDNV01000090.1:11958-14025 GCA_002341315.1 Cellvibrionales bacterium UBA2511 | reverse complement strand
TCATCGTGCACCTGCATGATCATGCGGGCGTCCACCTGCTCATCCCCAAGCCACTGATCCACGGACAGCATGGCCCGTTTGATGATATCCGCCGCAGTCCCCTGCATCGGGGCATTGATCGCGGTGCGCTCTGCGGCCTGCCGACGCATCCCGTTACTGGCCCTGATTTCGGGCAGATACAGGCGCCTGCCAAACAGTGTCTCAACATAGCCTTGCTCGGCCGCACGCTTTCGCGTGGACTCCATGTAGGCCTGTACTCCGGGGTAGCGGGCAAAATACAGGTCGATATACTCCTGGGCCTGATTCCGTCCAATGTGTAACTGGCGGCCCAGACCAAAGGCTGACATGCCGTAGATCAATCCGAAATTGATCGCCTTGGCACTGCGCCGCTGTTCTCCCGTCACAGAAGCCAATTCGACGCCAAACACCTCTGCCGCGGTAGCGCTGTGCACATCGAGATTCTGTTCAAAAGCTGCTTTTAGTCCGTGATCTCCCGAGAGATGAGCCATGATTCGCAACTCGATTTGCGAATAATCGGCCGCCACTATCTTGCAACCCTCTGTGGCTACAAATGCCTGGCGAATGCGACGCCCCTCTGCGGAGCGCACGGGAATATTCTGTAAATTCGGGTCTGAGGAAGACAGTCGCCCTGTTGCCGTCACCGCCTGATGATAGGACGTATGAATTCGCCCCGTGGCAGGGTTGACGAGTAAAGGCAGCTTGTCGGTATAGGTGGACTTGAGCTTGCTGAGACTGCGATGTTCAAGCAGTAATTTCGGCAGCGGATAATCCAGTGCCAACTCCTGCAGCACCTCTTCTTTGGTAGATGCGGCACCCTTGGCTGTTTTCTTTTGTACTGGAAGTTTGAGTTTTTCAAAAAGGATGTAACCGAGTTGTTTCGGTGAGGCCAGATTGAATTCTTCTCCCGCCAAGTCAAAAGCCTGCTGCTCCAACGCCGCTATGCGTTCACCCAACTGGTCGCTTTGTTTCCGAAGTAAGTCAGCGCTTACTTTTGTTCCATTTCTTTCTATTCTTGACAGAACAGGCACCAATGGCATTTCAATGGCCTGGTAAACATGTGCCAGCCCGGTTATTTCCTGCAATCTGGGCCAGAGTGTTTCATGAAGCCTCAGGGTGATATCCGCATCTTCTGCCGCGTAGGGAGCGGCCTGCTCAATGGCAATCTGATTAAAGGTGAGCTGGTTGGCACCTTTGCCAGCTATATCCTGAAAGTGGGTGGTTTTTTCCCCGAGGTACTTCAGTGCCAGGCTATCCATATCGTGCCGTGTTGCAGTGGAATCCAGCACATAGGATTCAAGCATGGTGTCGAAGCGGATGCCCTGCATGGCAATACCGTGATTGGCCAGTACACTCATGTCATATTTGAGATTTTGGCCTACCTTGGCGAGTTTTGGTGACTCGAGCAACGGCTTCAGTTGCTCCAGCACCGCATCCCGATCGAGTTGCCGGGGTGCACCCAGATAGTCGTGGGCAAGGGGGACATAGGCCGCCTGATTCGCAGCAATTGCAAAGGAGACGCCGACAATGCTGGCCTGCATGTAGTCGAGGCTGGTGGTTTCCGTGTCAAAGGCGACCAATTCGGCCCGCTCCAATTTCTGCAGCCACTGATCGAGTTGCTGCTGAGTGAGAATCACCTGGTAGTCTTTGTCAGCGGCTGGCGACAACAAACTGTTGTCACTTTCCCCGGCAGCGAGCAATTCCTCAACCCAGCCCTTGAACTCCAGTTGGCGGAACCAGTCGAGCAGGGCGGCGTTATCGGGCAAGCCATTACCCAGCTCCGACAAGGTTACTGTCAATGGCACGTCGGTTTTAATGGTCGCCAGCTGGTAGGAAAGAAATGCCTGGTCCCGGTTCTCGGCAAGCTTTGCCGGTGTTTTTTTGGCGCCGCGGAAATCGAGCTCGGCAACCGCCTCCAGATTGCCGTATATGGCATCCATACCACCCAGATTTTGCAGTATGGCCAGGGCCGTTTTTTCACCGACGCCAGGGACACCGGGGATGTTGTCTGATTTGTCGCCAACCAGCGCCAGATAATCAATCATCAAT
>DDNV01000090.1:3126-11859 GCA_002341315.1 Cellvibrionales bacterium UBA2511 | reverse complement strand
GATAATCAATCATCAATTCTGGCGGAATACCGAATTTGTCGATCACCCCCTGCGGATCCATGACCGTTTCAGTCATGGTGTTGACCAGCGTAATCTGCTCTGAAACCAGTTGAGCCATATCCTTGTCACCAGTGGAGATCACCACATGGGTCTGGTTTTGCGAGGCTTTCAGCGCAAGCGTGCCAATGACATCGTCTGCCTCCACCCCATCTTCCACCAGCAGGGGCAACCCCATGGCACGGATAATCTGATGGATCGGTTCAATTTGCTGTCTCAACTCATCGGGCATCGGTGGGCGGTGTGACTTGTACGCTTCAAAGAGTTCGTCGCGAAAGGTTTTTCCCTTCGCATCAAAAACCACCACCAGCGGGCTTCCCGGGTAGTCCTTCAACAGGCGGCGTATCATTGAGATAACCCCCTTGATAGCGCCAGTTGGCTGTCCACCCGAACTAATCAGGGGAGGTAAGGCGTGGAAAGCCCGGTAGAGGTAGGAGGATCCATCCACCAGTACGAGCGGTGTTTTATCATTCATTGGCAGGCAACTTGAGCAGAGACTTGGATGGGTGAAGCATACCCCAAATTGTTTCTTTCCAGCCAACAAGCGGCTAATCTAACCAGGAAATTCGTGAGGTATCATTAACGCCATGTCTTCGTTCCTGCTGCCAGATATCCGGACACTCAATCATTTTCTTGTCCAATACTCACCGGAAAGATTGGTCGCTGGCATTGATGCCATTTATTCAGCCCGGAATCACCTGACCTGCAGATTCAGTGTTGTCGCCGGCGACCGTTTTTTTCTCGTGGTGGCGGGGGAGGCTGCCAGGGATCGGCTGGCGTTCTCAGCTCGATTGGTGAATTACCTCCGTGGGCAGCAAATCCCCGTCACGCCCTGTCTTGCCGATCACTCGGGTCATCATGTAACCAACTATGGCGAATCGCCGGCACTGCTGTTTCAGTTACCGGAAGGGCAGGCGCCAAAGCAGCCAAACCCTTCAATATGTCATGAAATTGGTACGTTCCTTGGCAAAATGCACGCCAGTACTTGTGGCTTCAGTGAACAGCACAGCAACCCCCGCAGCCTGATATGGCTGGATCTTGCAGCGCAGGAAGTGATAGACCAATTGTCAGCAGGTGATGCGGCGTTACTGAAAGAACAGTTGATCCGATTCAGACGGACGGCCGAGGCCGGCCCTGTGCTACCCTCCGGCCCCCTGATAGGCAGCCTGTTTGCCGACCAGTTGATTTTCAGAGGGGCGCAACTTCAAGCCGTGACCGGGTTCTTCTTTGCCTGCACTGACTGGCTCCTGCTGGATGTGGCCCAGGCAGTTAATGAATGGTGTTGTAATCAACAGGGTGAGCTGGACCGGCAACTGACTAGCGCATTGCTGGACGCCTATGCCGCTGAGAGACCTTTCACCGCTGTGGAAAATCAGTATTGGCAAGACATTTTATGTTTTTCTGCCACCCGATTCTGGATATCCAGACTATTAAACTCACTCCTTCCCGAGCACGGCGACACGCTGTCGATAAAACGTGATCCGGCTGTATACAAGGAGAAACTTCGCCGCCGGATTGTCGGTTACATTCCCCTGCCTGATTAATCGAACCTATTCGCTCAGGCAACCGACAAATGTGTCCACAACACCCTCTATCAGCGCTGGATACCCCCCCTTTACTGAATCCAGGTGGATACCCAGGGGGTCGAGCTCGGCACTTTTTGCCCCCAGTTGCTGTGCCAACTGGCGAGCGGCCTTACTGTCCAGCTGCGGCTCACTGAAGACACAGCTTACTTGCTGCCCCAACGCCAACATTTGCCCGTAGTGGCGGATGCCCTGTGTTACCCCGCTGGACAGCTGCATCATAGCCAACTGCGTCAGTCCATAATGAGCGACAAAATGGCTATAGCCATCATGCATGACGATAAAACCGCGTTCGCGCAAACCCGCAAGCCGCTGCCTGTTCACTGAGTCCAGTTGAGTGACCACCTCCGTAAACGCCTCGAGGTTCTGATCAAAAATGGCCTGTTCGGCAGGGTATTTCCTGGTCAGCTCCGCCGCAATCGCCCGGGCAATCACGATTCCGTTAATCGGATTGAGCCAGACATGTAAATCCCGTGTGAGATCATCATGCGTATGTCCGTGTGAGTGCTCCTGGGTTTTTTCAGTGTGTTCCGGCGGCCAAATCAGCCCGCTTAATTCAGCGATTTGTAACTGCGAGTCGGGCCGTTGTGCCAGGGGTTTCTGCAACACAGACTCAAAGTGTGGACCAATCCAAATGATCAGCCTGGCAGTCTTTAGTGCACGAAGATCGGAAAATTTTAGCGAGTAGTCATGGGGGGAAACATTTGCCGGTAATAACACTTCAACCCCAACGCCTTCGCCTGCAATCGCCTCAGCTATGGCAGCGAGAGGTTTGATGGAAGCGATCACTTCTGGGACTTCATCTGCAATGGCCTTGTTTGCCAGCATTGCGCCAGCAATCAACAGGGCGATCCCATGTGTATATGTCTTCTTTTTCATTATCTATTGCTATATTGTTTCATCGGTGGGGATTCAACTACAGGCCCTGAAAGTATACTGACTGCCAGGCTCTAGAGCCATAAATGGTTTATATCGTGGCAACCAAAGCTAAATGCAATAATGTATCAATTTTATTTAGTTGAGTTGAACTGTATTCTCAACTACAGAGTAAACGATACAAAGTAACATCTTTTCTGAAGAGACTGGAAATGCTGACCAACTCCCGAATCGCTTATCACCGCCATGACCACAAGCGCTGTATCAATGCAGCACTGTGCCGTGCAAGGGAGCTTTGTGATGCCAGAAAAGCCCGTCTCACGCCGATACGTGAAACAGTTCTGAAAACCATATGGGCCAGTCACCGCCCACTCGGCGCCTATGAAATAGTCGACCAGATGTCGCAATCAGAAACGTCTGCTCATCGTGTTTTGCCGCCCACAGTTTACCGGGCGATTCAGTTCCTGGTGGACCAGGGCCTGATTCATCGCCTCTCATCCCTGAACGCCTACATAGGCTGCCCCTTTCCCGGTAATTACCACAGTGATTTTTTTCTCATCTGTGAGCAATGCGGTTCAACGGCAGAATGCAGCGACGACCAGGTGGATCATGCCGTCATAAATGCTGCCGGGCGGGCAAACTTTCAGGTGGGATCAAAGGTGATTGAAATTGTCGGTATCTGCCCGGAGTGCCGGGGGTGAAGTCGCGGCTGATCGAACTCAATGCCATCGGACATGCCTTTCGGGGAAACCGCGTTTTATCAGACGTCAGCCTGACCATCGAGACGGGGCAGATTATTACGCTGATTGGACCGAATGGGGCCGGCAAAACCACTCTGGTGAAAATTGTCCTCAGTTTACTCAAACCGGATATCGGTACAGTGACCCGGGCCCCTGACCTGCGTGTCGGGTACATGCCACAAAAACTACATATCGACCCGACACTGCCCATTACGCTACGGCGTTTTCTGTCACTGGCAGAACCCAACTTGCAGCTCTGCCTCAATGCATTGGCCGAGGTCGGCATTGAGAAATTGATTGAGATGCCCTTGCAATCTCTTTCCGGCGGCGAAATGCAGCGGGCTCTGCTGGCCCGGGCTATCCTGCGCAAACCCAACTTACTGGTACTCGATGAACCGGTTCAAGGGGTGGACGTGATCGGCCAGGAGGGTCTTTATCGCCTGATCGGGCAACTACGGGATCGGCTGGATTGCGGCGTACTGATGGTCTCCCACGATCTGCATCTGGTGATGTCTGCCACGGACGAAGTTATCTGTCTAAACCAGCATGTCTGCTGTCATGGCCACCCCGACCAGGTCAGTACAAACCCGGCCTTTATTGAGCTTTTCGGCAGCAGGACCGCGCCCTACACACACCACCACGATCACAGCCATGACTCGGACGATAATAGTGGCAATGTCCATTCTGGAGACGGTCACCATGATTGAGATTTTACTTTACGCCCTGCTGGCAGGGCTGGGAGTTGCCATGGTCACCGGTCCACTGGGTGCCTTTATTGTCTGGCGACGCATGGCCTATTTTGGCGATACCCTCGCTCACTCTTCCCTGCTGGGGGTGGCGCTGGCTCTGTTGATGTCCATTAACCCAACCCTGTCGGTCATCATTGTCTGTCTGGTACTGGCGCTAATTCTGGTGGTATTGCAACAACAGCAAAATCTGGCCTCAGATACTCTGCTGGGGATTCTTTCACATACCTCGCTGGCCATTGGTCTGGTGGCAATCTCACTGATGCCCTCTGTCAAAGTGGATTTGCTAGGCCTTTTGTTTGGCGATTTATTAACCGTTACAGCGCAAGATATTTTGATTATCTACGGTATTGGTTCCGCGTCGATTTTATTGATGATATTCCTCTGGAGACCGCTCCTGTCTATCACAATCCATGAAGAACTGGCCAGGGTGGAAGGTATACCGGTAACGGCTGTTCGGTCGGCCTTTATGTTAATGATTGCCCTGGAAATTGCCATTGCGATGAAAGTCGTGGGAATTCTGTTGATCACATCGCTACTGGTTATACCCGCCGCCACGGCGAGACGCTTTGCGCGAACCCCGGAGCAGATGGCCTTACTGGCCAGCCTCATGGGCTGTATGGCCGTCATCTGCGGGCTATCAAGCTCCTGGTTTCTGGACACGCCAGCCGGGCCATCGATCGTACTTTGTGCCGGTGGGCTGTTTTTACTCTCATTGCTTAAAAAGCAGTGAGCCCAGTGAGCACACTATCAAGATTAATGTCGAAATGAAGCAATAATCGAGCGCAAAGTCAGGCGCATCTGTTCTTCTTCAAAGGGTGGCTTGAGGAAACCGTGGTAGTCTCCGTAGGGGTTAACAAGCACCATGTTACCACTGTGGTCTATGGTGTAATCACCACCTTCCAGCTCGACTTTCGTAAAGGCGACATTCAGCTCAGTGGCCAGCTTGAGCAACACATATTTGTCGCCGGTGGCACCAACAAATTCCGGGTTGAAATAAGGCACATACTCAGCAAGTTTATCCGTGGTATCCCTTTCCGGATCCAGTGAAATCAGGACGACCTGGAGTTTTTCCTGCTCTTCGGGTTCGAGACCAAGGTACATTCTGGCAGCCGAAGCCATAGCCGTGGGGCAGATATCGGGACAGTGGGTGAATCCGAAAAACAGCAGTGACCACTTACCTTTCAGACTGTTTTTGTCGAACACTTCGCCCCGATGGTCGGTTAACTGAAATTCACTGAACTGACGGGGTGTATCCAGCAGAACAGCGCCATTGGCCTGTAGTTCCTGTTGGCTAAGGACGCGGGGCTGATTCAGTTTGAAGGCAAAACCAGCAATCACCAGCACAATAAAAACAACCAATACCGCGACTGTCAGCTTCACGCTGCCCCTATCTTTTTGCCTGGTTAACACGTTGGATATCTCTCTTATTTTGGATATAGCTATTCAAAACCCCTTGCTAGGGAAAGAATGCGGGGACCGTAATCAGGTAGTGATCGAGTAGCATAATCACAAACAGCGCCATCAGGTAGATGATCGAGTACTTAAAAGTATCCATTCCCGCATTGGCTTTTTTGCCGACCATCATGACAATGGCCCAATAAATGAACCCGACCCCGAGTGCCAATGCCCCCAGCAGGTAAAGCCAACCACTCATACCGGTCACAAAGGGAAGTACGCTAATTACCAGCAACATCAGGGTGTACAGGAGAATATGTAACTTGGTGTATTTTTCACCATGGGTAACCGGCAGCATTGGAATATCCGCCTTGGCGTATTCGTCCTTGCGGTGTATTGCCAGCGCCCAGAAATGCGGTGGTGTCCAGGCAAAAATAATCAGCACCAGCAGCAGTGCATGCCCGTGGATTTCGCCGGTCACCGCCGTCCAGCCCAGCAGCGGGGGAGCAGCACCCGCCAAACCACCTATTACAATATTCTGGGGTGTGGCGCGTTTCAGGAACAGAGTGTAGACACCGGCATAGCCCACCAGCGATGCCAGGGTCAGCCAGGCAGTGAGCGGGTTGATGTAGACCAGCAGGATAGCCATGCCCAGCAGGCCTAGCACAGTGGCAAATACCATCGCCTGGACCGGTTCGACACGACCTTTTGCCACCGGACGATTGACCGTCCTGGCCATTTTGGTATCGATTTGGCGATCCACAACATGGTTAACCACGGCGGCAGCCCCGGCGCAGAGAGCAATTCCGAGATTACCTAAAATCAGCACATTGACTGGCACCATACCCGGCACCGAGAGGAACATACCAATCACTGTGGTGAGGATCATCAACGCCACTACGTTGGGTTTCGTGAGCTCCAGATAGTCGCGCCAGACCGCTTTTTCCATCTCGACCCCTGATTCATTTATCATTTAAAACTCCTGTGCCTGTCATTCCAGCCTGGCTGTCCAGGTTCTGGCAGCGATCGTGACCAATACCAGCAGTAACAGGACACTTGCCAAATGATGCATCAATGCCATAAGCAGTGGTGACATCAGAAAAATATTACTGACTCCGAGGGCAATCTGCACGGTCAAAACTGCCAGTGTTATCAGCCCCATGCAGCGAAACCGGGTACTTTTAATTGTGAACAATCTCACCGCAAAACCAATCATCAACAACCCAAGAATCAAACCACCCAGGCGATGCACGACATGAATGGCTACTCGCGCTTCACTTTCCAGCTTGCCGCCCAAGTAATTGGGTCCGATCGTTTGCATTAGGTTAAAACCGTTTTTTAAATCCATGTCAGGCCACCATTCACCCTGACAAGTGGGAAACTCGACACAGGCAAAAGCAGCGTAGTTGGCGCTCGTCCACCCCCCCAGAAATATCTGTAACAGGGTGACGATTACCACCGTCAGCAACCAGGATTTAATGCTGCCCAACCGATCCATTACTTCCGGAGAAAGTCGCCACTCGCGACCACTCAGGCGGAGGGTGAGTAACCATAACAGCGAACAAGTCACCATGCCAGTGAGCAGATGAAGCGTCACAATCTGTGGCCACAATTTTAATGTGACAGACCACATGCCAAACAGGCTCTGCCAGACTACCAGGAACAAAATAAATGTTGGCAGCCGAAAAGGGTAGCCTTCATCTTCCCTGCGCAACCAGGAGATAACAGCCAGTGTAATCGCCAACAAACCCAGCACAGCCGCTGCATACCGGTGAACCATATCAACCATGCTTTTCTGGTATTCGACCAGGTTGTCGGGATACAGCCGTTCGGCTCGTGTAATAGCATCGGCATTGCTCGGCCATGAAAAATGGCCATAGCAGCCTGGCCAGTCGGGGCAACTCAACCCGGCATCTGTCAGGCGGGTAAAAACACCGAGTAGCAAAACGACCAACGACAGGACAGTGGCGGTTACAGCCAATCTGAACCCGGCCTGGCGTTGTTTGGGGGGATTTTCGGACATCAATTACCGTACACGACGTGGTTTATTTACTTCACCAAAACACCATGACTTAAGTGGCGAGCTGGCAGCGTCCTTTGATCTGGCAAATGCTTTCAGCCGGGCGAGTATTTCATCAGGTGCTCTATGTCCTCGATCAACTCCTTGCCAGCATTGGCCAAGGTGTACGACATCATGATCAAGCCTTCCTGGTCCACCAGGTAGGCCCTTAGAGGTGCGCCCTCTATGAACAGTGGTGCATTGGTGGCTTTCAATAATAATTCCAGCTCCTCCTGCTTGCCATGAACAACAGTCAGATAGGGGTGTTCCTCCATATAACGCTCTGTTTCCGAATCAATTTCCTCATCCAACGCGATGTAGACCCGCTCGAAACGGCGACTGTATTTTCCCAGACTGATATGAACCTGCCTGGTGGTATGAAGTAGCTCACGACATTCATCAATACATTTGCCGGCACCAGGAATAATCAGACGCCATTTTATTTTTTGCTCGGAAAATACCCAGGGCTTGCCATTCCCCGTCTTCAGGTTCAGATCCGTCATGGATACGGCCGGGACTACAAACTCGCCAAAATTGGTTGTCCCCAGGCGAGCCAATAAACTATTTCGCTCATCAGACGTTTTCGGAAACAGCAGAAAACCGGCCACAATAACTCCGGACAAAACTCCGATCATGATCAATATTGGCCAGTAACCTGGCTGGGCCCGATTCTCGGTCATTACCCTTACTCCGTTTTTTTACGTGTATACGACTTGCGATGCTTTAGAACAGCACCAAGGTTTGAGTTGGCGAATAAAGTCAGAAGGAGCAGCGCTATGGATAATGCCGACCACTGAACTGCATATCCCGTATGCATTCCCGGCACCACGTTCACTACCTGCCACCCGGTTTCAAGCGCTCCCGGCATGCCTGCATCGAGCCGCAGCGTATAATCATAAAAAGGGATAGCCAATTTTTCCGAGACTTTTTTCGGTGCCGCGTTCTGAATGATTTTCGGTCCGTCGCCCTCTCTCCACTTATCTTCGCCCAACATCAGTTGTTTGCCGGGGGAGCGATACAGGTAACCTACCAGGGTGACATTGCCAGGCACCGAACCCACATCGGGCAAAACACTGCGATCAAGCCCCCCCGGTAACCAACCCCGGTTCACCAAAAACCAGCCGTTCTGAGAGGATTCAAACGGACTGACAACTTCATAGCCCGGACGTCCGTTGCGAACCTGATTGTCTATCAACAGAGGAGACCGGTTATCATATTCACCTTCAAGTTGAACACGAACATACTGCTGATCAGAAAACCTCATTGCCTCAGCT
>DDNV01000090.1:2371-3013 GCA_002341315.1 Cellvibrionales bacterium UBA2511 | reverse complement strand
AAACCTCATTGCCTCAGCTATGGAAACAGGTGCAGCAATCTTTTTCTGTCGATAGGTTTCCAGTAGCGCGTGCTTTTCATCGGCACGCTCCAATTGCCAGAAGGCAAGACTAATTGTGATTGGAAAAAAAATGCCAGCGAATAGCAATATTTTCCAGTTCCACTGCCACTGGAAGGAAATTTTAGCTTGCTGCTGCGGTTCAACTGGCATCTGTGTTTAAATAAATTCTCTGAATATCGGGGCCACTTTAATGTTACTCAAAACCATCATTGTCTTTTTATTCATTGCAGTTCTTATCAGCTTGAGCAGTGCGCTGGTTTTTCTGATGAAAGACGTCGGCAATCCGAGTAAAAGAACCCTTTATGCTCTCGGCGTACGGGTAGTACTGGCTGTTGCATTGGTGGGGACAATTGCCTGGGGCATCTACTCCGGACAACTTACCAGCAAAGCACCCTGGGATCGCCAACTACACCCCGAGCGGGTCGCTCCGCAAATGCATCAATAGGTTTTTCTTCTACAGAGTGAGAAAAAAGCGGCCAGGGGAACCCTGACCGCTTTTTATTGCATCCCAAAAAATGCTGAATCAGGCAAGCACGTAGACAAAAATAAACAAACCGACCCAGACCACATCAACAAAGTGCC
>DDNV01000090.1:0-2223 GCA_002341315.1 Cellvibrionales bacterium UBA2511 | reverse complement strand
ATCAACAAAGTGCCAGTACCAGGAGGCTGCCTCAAATCCGAATTGATCATCGGGGGTAAAATGACCCTTCAGGCCACGCAAAAACATAATCAACAGCATGATAGTCCCCATGGTCACGTGAGCACCGTGGAATCCCGTCAACATAAAGAACGTTGTGCCATAGATACCTGACTCCAGAGTCAGCCCCATATGTTGATAAGCGTGGATATATTCTTCTATCTGCAGCACGATAAAGATGGCACCCAGAAGAACGGTGATTCCCAACCATAGATTGAATTTCGAGCGATTACTGTTTTTCAGTGCAGTGTGGGCAATGTGTACCGTTACACTCGAAGACAACAGAACAATGGTATTCCATAGCGGCAGCCAGCCCAGCAGGTTGGCCCAACCGGGAAAGCTCATATGTTGGTCAGGGCCCATGAATTTTGCATTTTCCCCGTTGGCAACCATGTCGGGCGTAGTCATCAACGGCCAGGCAGGCTCAAATCCCTCCCAGAGTAGTTGATTCCCCGCATGACCACCCTCGCCACCCAACCAGGGCAGCACCAGCACACGTACGTAAAACAGGGCACCGAAGAAACAGGCGAAGAACATCACTTCAGAAAAGATAAACCAGCTCATGCCCCATACGTAGGAACGCTTGAGCTGGGCGCTGTTCATTCCCGCCATATTTTCGTGGATAACAGTACTGAACCAGTTATAGAGGGTAAACACCATCACAATCGCACCAGCCAGTAACACCAGTGCCGAACCACCCTGCACCCAACTCCCGGCACCATAGGCCATCAGACCCATCCCCAGTGCCGCCAGTACAGGCAACTTGCTTTGTTCAGGAACGTAATAGCTGCTCTCTGTAGACATTACTTTTTCTCCATCAACGCCAACCCTGGTGGGTCGGTTCTTATCATCAGTTTAATTTTGCTACTGAACCGTCGTTCACACGATCCGTTATATCAAAAAGGGTATAGGACAGCGTTATTGTCTTAACCGCCCTGGGCAGATCACGATCCACGATAAACACCAACGGTAAATCGGCCTCTTCACCCGCTTTCAGTGGTTGCTGGTTAAAGCAGAAACACTCCGTCTTATGGAAATAGGACGCTGCATTAAAGGGTGTAACATTCGGGATTGCCTGGGCAACCATATCCCGATGCGTGCTGTTTTTCGCATAAAACACCACCTCGGTCGCCTCACCAGGGTGCACAACCACCTCGTAGACCTTGGGCGAAAATTGCCAGGACATAGCGGCATTGTTCGTAGCAACGAACTGCACCTTGACCGTCCTGCTGGTATCAATACCCGCTTCAGAGGCCACATAGGGGCCCGATGTTTTGCCACCGATACCGGTGACCTCACAGAACATGTCGTACAGCGGCGGCATGACAAACAGGGCAAACAGAAACATGCAGACCGCGCCACCGAGCAGTTTGTATATCAATGGTCTGGTTGGATTGGCCCACATGTCCGTTTATTTTCCTGTTATTTAACGACCGGTGCTGTACTGAAAGTGTGATACGGAGCCGGCGTGGCAACAGTCCACTCCAGACCTTCTGCACCTTCCCAGGTTTTTGGTTCGCTCACGGGTTTGCCAGATCTGATGGTCCGAACAACATTGAACAGGAACAACAACTGTGCGGCACCGTAGATGAAAGCACCAATACTGGAAATCATATTCCAGTCAGAGAACTGCAGCGCGTAGTCGGCATAACGACGTGGCATACCGGCCAGCCCCAGGAAGTGCTGGGGAAAGAAGGTGATATTGAAACCGATAAAGGAGATCCAGAACTGGACCTTACCCATCGTTTCGTTATACATCCGTCCACACCACTTGGGCAGCCAGTAATAGACAGCGGCGGTGGCAGAAAACAACGAGCCGGCAACCATGACGTAGTGGAAATGCGCTACGACAAAATAGGTGTCGTGATACTGCACATCCGCAGGCGCAATAGCCAACATCAGGCCAGTAAAGCCACCGATGGTAAACAGAATCACAAAAGCGATGGCAAACAGCATCGGTGTTTCAAAGGTCATGGAACCACGGAACATGGTCGCCACCCAGTTGAACACCTTCACGCCCGTGGGCACGGCGATGACCATGGTTGCCAGCATGAAGTAGGCCTGCTGGTGGATCGACATCCCGACCGTGTACATGTGGTGCGCCCACACAATAAAGCCCACCGCGCCAATGGCGACCATGGCATAGGCCATGCCCAGATAGCCGAA
>DDNV01000002.1:3270-4950 GCA_002341315.1 Cellvibrionales bacterium UBA2511 | reverse complement strand
TTTTGGGGTCTGGAAACCAATTACGGCAGCTACCTCGGTCGCATGCCAACACTCGACTCACTGGCGACCCTGGCCTGTGATCAGCGGCGCAGTGATTTCTTCTCAGGTGAGTTCATCGCAGCCCTGCAGCTGATGCAGCGCGAATCCCTTGAACCTGCGGATATGCAGGGGTCCTGGGCAGGTGCCGTAGGGCATACCCAGTTCATGCCCTCTTCATATTTACACTATGCCGTGGACGGTGACGGTGATGGCCAGATCGACCTTTGGCGCAGTGAGCGCGATGCCCTGGCATCCGGAGCCAACTACCTGAAAGCTCTGGGCTGGCAGTCTGGTCTTCGCTGGGGCCGAGAAGTGCAATTACCCGACAACTTTCCGTTTCAGTTTGCCGGTCAGCGCGACCAGCGCCGCCAGCTACAGGCGTGGGCCGACTACGGGGTAAAACGGAGCGATGGTGGAAAACTGCCCATCGCCAGTGCGGATGCCGCGTTACTGGTTCCAGCAGGACACCGCGGTCCCGCGTTCCTCGTCTATGGCAATTTCGAAATCATCATGCGCTGGAATCGGTCCGAGCTTTACGCCATTGCCGTTGGTCACCTGGCCGATCGCATCGCCGGTGCCGGTGCACTGCGCAATGGCACCAACCCCCAGGAGCCCCTGCGCAAAACTGATATTGAACTCGCCCAGAAGACACTGAATGCACTCGGTTATGATGCCGGTCCCGTCGACGGTGTGCTGGGCTCCGCAACCCGCAGTGCACTGCGTGACTTCCAGCTCGCCAATAATATGGTTGCGGACGGCTATCCCAACCCATCAACGCTGGAGGCTATCGCCACCCATGACAGGCGCTAAGTAAACTCTCAGTGTCATTGAATGTTCCGGAGCAATAGCAGGTTTTGGACAGGACGGGTTCAGTCACAGTGCCAGCATTGCCCGTAACAAAATAGCCATTTGCCCAACCTCCTGGTTTGGCAAAACCATTGGTCTACAGCTGTTCAACAACTTGTCCTGGATTATTATGAATTCGGTTTCATCAAACGCAGAACACGGAATGTATCGTTTGGCTTTTGCGTCTAGCCCTACTTGACAGTTGCTGGAGTATTTCTCAAAACACTTTTAATAGATAAATATAATTATTTAATTTTATTCATATTTTTTTAAGAATAGCCTGATAACTGGTAAGTTTTTCGCCTCAACCTGGCTCAACGGAGTACCAATGCACGTCGCCACCCTGATGCTGATTATTTTGAGTGCCGGTCTTGTCAGCCAATGGATTGCCTGGCGAATTCATCTGCCGGCAATCGTTGTATTGATTACAGCCGGCCTTGTTCTTGGACCTGTGAGTGGCATCATCGAACTGGGTTTATCTCAGGCCGAACTGACAGAGCTCATTGGTATGGGGGTCGCCATTATCCTGTTCGAAGGTGGCATGGATTTGAAGCTTGGCGAAATACGACGCGTTGGTCACGGCGTTGGCCGCCTGACAATTCTTGGTCCACCCCTGGCTTGGATTTTCGGTGCACTGGCCGCGCATTTTGTTGCCGGACTGAGTTGGCCAGTCGCCTGGGTGCTTGGCGCTATTCTGGTGGTCACAGGTCCGACCGTGATCCTGCCTTTGCTGCGTCAGGCCCGCCTCAACGGCGAATCGGCCTCACTATTGAAATGGGAAGGCATCGTCAACGA
>DDNV01000002.1:2762-3056 GCA_002341315.1 Cellvibrionales bacterium UBA2511 | reverse complement strand
AAATGGGAAGGCATCGTCAACGACCCGATGGGGGTATTGCTGGCGGTGCTCACCTTTCAATACTTCACCCTCGCCGGGAGCGATTGGTCTCAGGTGCTCACAGGTCTCGGCGCGGCAATCGCCGCAGCGGCGCTGTTTGGCGGCGTGGGAGGATGGCTCACAGGCTGGTTCTACCGTCGCGGTGGGGTCCCTGCTCACCTCAAGCCACCGCTACTGATGTTGCTGGTGCTGGCGGCTTACTGGGCCAGCAATCTCGTACAGCATGAGGCGGGGTTGTTGACCGTGACGGTAATG
>DDNV01000002.1:868-2580 GCA_002341315.1 Cellvibrionales bacterium UBA2511 | reverse complement strand
TTGACCGTGACGGTAATGGGCCTGGTTATCGGCAATATGAAACTTGTCGAGCGCGAGCCACTGCGTCACTTTAAGGAAAATCTTACCATCGTACTGGTATCGGTGCTGTTTATCGTCATCCCTTCCCAGCTCAGAATTGATCAGTTGGGGTTGCTGAACTGGCAAGTGGTGGCCTTTGTGCTGGCTATCCTGTTGCTGGTGCGACCGCTGTCCATCTTTCTGGCGACTCTGGGTGCACCCATGCGCGGCGGGGACAAACTGCTGCTGGCGTGGATTGCACCGAGAGGTATCGTCGCCGCAGCCACTGCCGGCATCTTTGGCCCGGCACTGGTTACTGCCGGCTATCAGGACGCCGAGCTGCTTCTACCGATCGTTTTTCTAATCATTATCGTGACGGTATTGGCACACGGTCTCACGCTGGGGCCACTGGCGCGAAAATTGTCTCTGGCAGCAAAGGAGGAAAATGGTCTGCTGATCGTAGGGGCCTCTCCATGGACTCAAGCCCTGGCAAAGGCCCTCAAGGATCTGGAAGTGGACGTGGTTGTCACCGACGGATCCTATCAACGCCTTAAACCAATCCGCATGGATGGTATCAAAGTCTACTTTGGAGAGATTCTCTCCGAACATGCCGAGCATGAGTTAGATGATGAGCATCTGAGTTTTTTGCTGTGCGCCACCGACAATCATTACTACAATGCGCTGGTCTGCAAGGCCCAGGGCGCGCAGTTCGGACACCACCGCACTTTTCAGCTGCGCCCTCACGAAGAGTCAGGCCAGGAGCAGAAACGGCTAACCTTGCAGCAGCGCGGCTATTTTGCCTTTGAACCACCAACGGATTTTTATACCCTTCAACAACGTTTGAACGATGGCTGGACAATACAGTCAACGCGCCTGAGCGACGATTTTAATCTCGACCAGTTGAAAAGCCGGCTGGGTGAATCCGGCGTTGACTGGTTATTGCTCGGCAGTCTGTCCCCACAGGGTAAATTACGGATTTGCTCGAGCGAGCAGCCCTTTAAGTTCTCCACTGGTTGGACCTTAATCTATTTTTGCCCAGGGAATGCCAGTGTGGCTCAAACCAATAAAACGTCTCTCGATTGCTCAAACTAGAGGACAGCTGAGCAGGTAGATTAAAAATCTTCCGGTTAGTCCGGCTTCGAAGGTGCAACACCCGGATTTTCAAAATCGCTTGTACGAGATGTCGCACAGGAGGCTTTTTTCCTCGACCCCGCTGCCAGCATAAAAACCAGTAGGACCGAAAGTTGCGCAAGTATTCCCTGCCAGTTTGATTTGACGCCAACCCAGTCGATTTCGAAACTGACAGGTAATGGAGTAATACCAAGAAGAGCTGCTTCCTGCAGTGCCGACACCGCCTTGCCCATCAAAATAAACGCCAGCACCAGCAACAGATAGGTGGTAATGGAAAAGAATTTGGCAATAGGCAGTTTTACCGAATAACGGGCCAATGCCCAGGCAAGTATCAGCAGGAAAGCAACACCGAGGGAGAAGCCGCCGATAACGGATGGGTATTGAGTGGATGCCGTCTGTGTCAGCAACGCCTGATAGAACAACACTGTTTCAAACACTTCGCGATACACCACGATAAATGCGAGTAACGCCAGGCCCCACAGGGTCCCCGACGTCAGGTGAGTATTGATATGCTGCTGGATATAGGCCTGCCACTGCGCTGCATGGGTTTTACTGTGCATCCA
>DDNV01000002.1:0-725 GCA_002341315.1 Cellvibrionales bacterium UBA2511 | reverse complement strand
TGGGTTTTACTGTGCATCCAGATACCGACGTAGAGCAACACCAATACCGCCAACAGTGCCGCGACACCCTCCATAACTTCCCGACTGGCACCGCTGATACTGATCAATGACTGTGCCGCTGCCCAGGTGGCAACACCGGCCAGCAATGCCGCAACCCAGCCCAAATGCACATAGCGAAGCCCGTCCTTGCGCCCGGTCCGCACTAACACGGTGACCATGGCAATAACCACCAGTAACGCTTCAAGTCCTTCCCGCAACAGGATAAACAGGCTGGCGCTAAACAGTGTGACATTGGACAGCGTGGACTCGGATAACAATCGATCCGCATCATCCAGCTGCATCAGTATCTGGTTCACGGCCGCTTCTACCACACCTGCGGCTTGTGGCTGTTTCATCAGTTGTCGCATGGCCATCATGTCGACTTCCAGGGTCCGGCGCAGTGCTTTATCCTGCGCGTCCAAACCGTTTTCGATCAACTCAAAACCATCCAGATAGGCACTGACCGCCAGTGTCTGTGCAGCCTGGTAATCACCTCGCTGATGCGCCGCTTGTGCAAGTAGCAATTGCTCACGGGTGATTTCAAGGGGATCGGCTGATACCTCGAACAGCAGTTCAGGATTGGCTCGCAGGTCTTCCACCGTCTGCAGAGAGACCTCGGGGAGATCGGCGGCCAGTTGTGCCGGATTGTGGTTGACCAACTGCTGCAGGGTGACATTGGACGCCTC
>DDNV01000058.1:12444-18908 GCA_002341315.1 Cellvibrionales bacterium UBA2511 | reverse complement strand
CAAAGCCATAGCGATGATAGACCCCGGCAATCGCGTTGAGCATCGCGGCGCGCGTCGTCGCCTCGGCGCCGAAATAATCGCGGAACCCTTTGGGCGTTTCGGCCTTGGGGCGGGGCTCTTTTTTGGGCTTGGCCATGGCATGCGTCCTTGCGGCAACTCTTGCGGCATCTGTCGTGGCGCGGTCTAGCCCAAGGGCCGCGCCGGGGCAAGGCGGCTGCGCGATTGACCGCAGGCGCATCCGCGCGTAATCCCATGCCATGACCGAGATCGAAGAAAAACTGGCCCACCTGATCCGCACGGTCGATGACCTGTCGGATGTTATCGCACGCCAAGACCGCGAGCTTGACCGCCTGCGCACCCGAGTCGAGATGCTGCTCGCGCGCGAAGCGGCCCGGCACGGCGAGAGCGATGGTGGCGTGATCCTTGGCGACGAGCGCCCACCGCATTACTGACACGGGGTTACCTTACAACCAGAGGTCCCGGGTCAGGCCCGGGACGGGTGTGTTTTCGATGGGGCGCAACACGCCCTAGCCCGAAAGGCCTGCCATATCGCAGATGATGCGCCATTCGTCGGCCGTGACGGGCTGCATCGAGAGGCGAGAGTTTTTCACCAGCACCATATCGGCCAGACGCGGATCGGATTTGATCGTGTCGAGCGTGACAGGTGTTTTGGCAGAGGCGACGGCCTTGATATCCACGCATTCCCAGCGCTCATCGTCGGTCGTGCTGTCGGGATGGGCCGGGGCGATGACCTCGACAATGCCGACAATCGCGCGCTCGCCTTGCGAATGGTAGAAGAACCCCAGATCGCCAACCGCCATCTCGCGCATGAAGTTGCGCGCCTGATAGTTGCGCACGCCGTCCCATTCCTCGCCCGCGTCCCCCTTGGCGACCTGATCCGGCCAGCCCCAGGTCGAGGGTTCGGATTTGAACAGCCAGTAGGACATGGAGTTTGACAAAAGGTTAAAGGTGCGGGGCCGGGCTACCGCAGAGGGGGCGGCTACCCGGCCTGTTTACCTTGGGGTTGACCGGATTGTCAGACGTCTTTGACCCGAACCATCAGTTTGCCGGTATTTTCACCGGTATACAGCTTCTTGACGGTTTGCAGGGCCGTTTCCAGGCCCTCCGACACATCCAAGCGAGCCTTCAGTCTGCCTTCCTTCATCCAGCCAATCAGTTCCCCGGTCGCTTCCGGGTAACGATCCATGTAGTCCAGGATGATGAAACCCTGAATCTTCAGACGATGCATCAGAATCAGGCCATAGTTGTAGGGACCGGGTACTGGTTCAGTGGCATTGTACTGGGAGATCAGGCCGCAGGTGGGGATACGGCCATGCAGGTTCATCTGCTTGAGACATTCGTCGAGAATCTTTCCACCGACGTTGTCAAAATAGACGTCGATGCCGTTTGGGCAGGCCTTGGCGAGTGCCTCTGCGACATTTTCGGTTTTGTAGTTAATGGCCGCATCAAAGCCGAGCTCCCCGGTAATCCAATGACACTTCTCATCGGATCCCGCCAGCCCGACCACATGACAGCCCTTGATTTTGGCGATCTGGCCGACGAGGCATCCCACAGCACCTGCCGCCGCAGAGACGACCACGGTTTCACCGGGTTGTGGGTCACCGATTTCCAACAGGCAGAAATAGGCACTGGGGCCAACCAGGGCCAGTGTGCCAAATGCATCGATGACGGGTACATCGCCAACCTCACCCAGCAGGCCAACGGTGGCTGGTGAACCGATCTGGTAATCCGCCCAGCTGCCGATACCACTGACAATATCACCGGCTTTGAATTCGGGGGTATTACTTTTGATTACGGTACCGCAGACTACGCCACGCATCGGGGCGTTGATCGCCACCGGTTCCATATACTGCTCCATGTCGCTCATCCAGATCCGGTTGGTGGGATCCAGTGACAGGTAGTTCAGACGAAACAGGCACTCGCCCTCACCGGGCTCCGGAATGGCTTCCTGTTCAAGGCTCAATACATCATCGGTAATCTCTCCGACAGGACGCTTGCGCAAACGCCATACTCGATTGGTGTCTGACATGGTGTTGTTCTCCTTATTTGTCATCGTGAGGTGGATCGGTTCTGCGTGTCTTACTGCATGGTTGCATACAGAAGCCAAGGTTAGCTGATAAGAAAAACATCGTACTTGACGTACCCTTCGGGTCCAAACTGGATTTCCGTCATTTTGTTGATGCACTGAATATCGTTGAGCCAGGCGTATTCCTCTGCCGAGGTCTGAAAGGTGGGCGCGGCGATAAAGTAGGGAATATCCTTATCAGTCAGCAACTCGCCATTGCTGAGCCGCTCTGCACTCTCGGTGGAGTTTTTGATAATACCGTTGTAGCTCATATAGATATGGGCACCATCATCTGTCTCGATCAGTCCCCTCACATCCAGCCGGAAAGTACCACTTGGCATAATGCGCAGCCAGTCGGCACCGGGCGCAATGAAATGGCCATTGATGTCAGGGCCCCTGACCCAGCCGCCGGGGCGCACATTGACAATCATCAGCCCCGAATCAATCGAGACAGGCGGATCCAGCGGTGCCAGATAGGTCATGATGTATCGGGTGGTCAGGTGGGTGCTGGGTTGGGGATTGTCGTGCCGGGCCATCAGTAAACTCTCTCTGACAATGCAGTTTATTAGTATCGGTTACCGCCGTGACCTTGCTTCAGGCCACTTTCCTGTCGATAGGCGGTCGAGGTTAACGCACGAATAACAATAAAATAATGTCTGCTCGGGCCGGTGCCTGAGCATTCAGCATCCTAGCGGTTTTTGAATGTTCAGTACAGTAAGCCAGCCGTGCCGGTTGCGCAGTGCTCTGGACCGGCGACACAGGCGAGCCTGGAGAAAGAGGTGGGCCTAGAAAAAATCGAGATCACTGTTCAAGACAATTTGTTCCAGACAAACAGCCTGGTCGTCAGTCTCCCGATGATCGGTCTGCCATTGGCGGGGGAGAGGTTTGTAGTGGACCACTTCTGGTGGCGCAGGGTGTTTGGGAATCGCCGGTTTTGGCAACATTCTGTCAGGTTCTCTGTGGTTCAGGTTCATGGCTACCTCCTTGATGACCAGCCCAGTGTGACGGCTCAGCATGAAAGTGTGATGGCAATACCATGACAACGAGCCCGTTCTAACGAATGATTTTGATCCACTCGCCGGGCTTCGGTTCCCCAACCGGGTAATAATTATTGATGATGCGCAACTCATCCTCCCCGTACTGACCCAGTTTCAGGTGTTGGGCCAACAGGGCAAATGTGCTGTTTTTGGTGGCTTTTACATAGTGAATATTCTTTGTTTCAGGGGACTGGAGGCTGCGTTTTGAGACGGGTCGAAAGCTGCCAATAATGTCCATGAGTTGCCGGTTGCCCAGTGACTGATCGGCACTGCGCTCCAGTGTTCCCCGGAAGACAAAGGTGCGGTAGCCGTAGTAGATCACCGCCAGTCTCTGGTCCGGCTGTCCCTGTGTGCCGGGTATCAGACCGGTATGACCCTGAAGGCGGAACTGGGCGAGGGGTTCAGACTGTTTGAGCAGGGGAATCCCCAGCTGTTGTTTGATGAACTGGTCCGGGCTGACTCTGGTGCGATTCATCGCCGTGACCGAGATTTTGGCATCGCCGGTGTCGTTGCGGGCGTTGACCAGTGGTGGCTGTTCGCTGAATTGCCAGCCTTTGGGAAAATACATCATGAAGGCCAGTTCTTCGTTCAGGTACGCGTTCTCCGGCAGTTGTCGCGTTGCAAAATTTTCACCCCAGACCATGCCATCAGTGGCAATACGAAAGGGCGTGACATTGTGTTCAACCTTCATGTCATCCGGGATCGATCCTGCGTTGCTGACCACTTCCCGCAGTCTCTGGTCGTTCCGTGGGTGTGTGGCAAACAGACCGTGGTAGGTCTGTGGTTCCCGACCGGACTCCAGGGCACGTTTTTTTTCCAGCCGTTCGTGATCTTTCAGCATGGTGATCACCTCAATCATGGCCTGGGGGTCATAACCGGACTTGTAAAGGTAGCGGCTACCGATTTCATCGGCTTCAAGCTCCATATCCCGTCCGTAACCACTGACCATGGATGCGCCCCACAGTGCACTGGCCTGACCCACCTCCATACTGCGGGTGAGAACGGCGAGCAGTCCCGCAACGAATTTTGAGCCGGTCTGGGCCCGCTTCTGGCGGGCGTGATGTCCGGCAGTAACGTGGCCGATTTCATGCGCCAGCACGGCTGCCAGCTGGGCTTCGGAGTTGAGATAGCCAATCAGGCCGCGGTGGATGTAAACATAGCCGTCCGGCAGGGCGAAGGCATTGATATCGGGGTTGTCGATGACGGTGAACGTGAATGAATCCCCCGCCTGATCCGAGTGGCGGACAATGCGCTGACCAACCTGGTCGACATAGTCAGCCAGTTTGCCCTCCACCAGAGGCATATTGGCGATGATTTCGCGGTGCATTTCCTCTGGCGTTTCCGGGGGATTGCCCGCAGCCATCGCAGCGCAACTCAGCAGCGCTATCAACAGGATAACCCTGTATGGCGATAAACCCTGTTGCATGGCAGATATCACGGGCTGCCGGGGCCCGCCGGGGCAAAAAAGCTCTGGAGTCGGGTGCCAATCCCTTCGCAGGCCTCACCCTGAACTCTGGCGATAAAAGGGATCGGTGCGCCCACCGCCAGCAAATACGAAGACCCCTTGCTGTCTACCTGAACCCGTCCCTTTTCGCCCAGTTTGTCGAGATCCCAGATAATCGCCTCATAATTGGCGGCCTTGTCCCAGGAGGAAAAACCAAAGCAACCACCGCCTCCGGGGGCGACAGCGCAGCTGATGGCACCACTTTTTTCTGTGGTCTCGGTGTTGCCGTCCACCCAGATCATGTAGCGAATACCCAGTTCGCGCACCCGCTTGCCGATCAGTGGATCCTTCAGCATGCCTCCCATGCGTTTCAGCCCGAGTGGTGCCATACGCGGTTCAAACCAGGGATAGAAACTGTCGAGAAACTGTTGTTCCGGCATAACTGGCAGCTGTCCCCGATTGGCGAGTCTGGTGCCGATACAATTGATGAAGTCCGGATCGGTTTCGTAGGCGCCGCTGTGCCGCCGTCCCACCACCACTACTTTCTCGTCGCCGTTCAACGGCAATAGGGTGCTGGATGGACGAAATTCATCGACCCGGGTGGACGTGCCACAGGCACTGATTGCGAGCACGCACAACAGGAGCCAGGGGAAGGCACCTCTCACCGCTCTGTCCTCTGGCTCAATTTGGCGGGCGCTTGACGGTTGGCCAGCCACTGGCGAATTTCCGGTATTTGCTGAAAGCCGGTCAACAGCCGTGCCCCCGCATCTCGCAGGGCCATCACGGTGGCCTGATTCAATGCCTCTTCATCCGATTTGAGAAAGCGGCTCTGGGTTTTTCCATAGGCGCTCATCATCCAGTCTGCGACAGGCTGGCCATTGCCGTCGTAGACTTTCAGGTTGTATTTCAGCCACACCTCGTAGACGTTTAGCCGGGTTTCCATGGGCGTGGCCAGCTGTACTTCTGTGATCTCGGGCACGATCATCAGATCCAGAGTGTTCTGGCCGGTGGGTAGGGTTTGCAGGGTTGCGCTGCTCTGAAACATATCGGTGAATACCCGATTGAAGAGTTGTACCTGGGATTCCCCCAATGCCATGGTGACCGGTTGCCGGTTATCTTTCTCGCTGGTAAATCGATAACTGCTGAAGCTGTCATCGAGAACCAGGCCCACGCTGAGGGGCTGTCGGGCAACCAGCGCGGAGGGGTAATCACCATTGACCGTGACATTGGTGCTGCAACCGATCAGCAGGGTCAGTGCCACGACAATTGGCAGTGGACGCAAAGCGGTCAGTAACCGCAAAGTCCGGCAATACACATTCATTGACGCTAGAGGGTTTGTCATAGATCACTCAGGTTTGAGGCCGTTCAGCCCGACAAAAGTTCCTCCGTTACGATAGCTCAGGTCGCGCATCAGCGCAGCAAATCTTGACGCCGTTTCCAGGTTGCCGCCCTTGACCATGAAATGTACCGGGAAACCGATCGTATGGATACGGACCAGTTGCTGTCCACTGCGCCCCTCCCGGTTGATTTTCTCGACACTGTTCAGGACCTCCGCTATGGACTGCCCGGTGAAATCGTCACCCAGCACATAGAGGCTGATCTTCCGGTCCGGCGCATAGAACCGGCGAATTGCATGCTGTACGCCCTCCACCGGACTGGAGTTGCTGAAGGGTGTCCAGCTGGCCAACCGGTCGATAATCGCCTTGCGTCGGGCCGGAGTATCGGGAATCCATTTATCGCGATAGGTGGAGAACATATAGCCCCCCATGTCGTTCATCACCTGGATGCCTTTTACACTCGGATAGATATTGAGAATATTGATCATTTCCTGGCGCAGTCGTGGCCAGGCAAAATTGAACATGCTGCCAGAGGTGTCGATGATGAAAACGATGTATTC
>DDNV01000058.1:1586-12224 GCA_002341315.1 Cellvibrionales bacterium UBA2511 | reverse complement strand
GTTCGGTGGTATCCGATTGCGCCACGGCGTCCCGCTGTCGGCGAACGCTGGCCAGCTCGGATTGCAGCCGGGCGATGCGCTGGCGAATATCGGACAGTTGTTCCTCCTTCGATAGCAGATCGCGATTCAAAATGCGGGCTTCTCCGCGTATCTCGAAGACCTGCTGCTGTAATTCGGCCACGCTGCCTTCCGCCGGTTGTACCGAGTCCTCAAAAGCCGTCGAGTCGACGGTTTTGGCGATCAGCAATAACAGCACAATCGCACCGAACCCACAGCTGATGACATCCAGGAAGGAAATGCTGATCTCGGCTGTATTACCCCGCTCTTTGCGCCGACGCGTACTCATGGCCAGTCCTTCGAGGGGCTCATGAAAGAGCCCTGGCTGGACAGGGCCAACTGCCAGAAACTGGCTGCTGCCATGGGATCACCTTCCATCGGAAACAGCAGAATGTTGACCGGCAGGCGACGGGGCAACATCTGTGTGGCCTCGGCAAACAGCTTCAGGCGATCCCGCCCGGTGATGGTTTTGAACCCCGAGGGTTTTCTGCCCTGGGTGGGCAGGCCATCGGTGATTAAAAACAGGTTGTCCGGCGGGGTATCGAAACTGTTAATGGCCAGAAACGCGTTGATCAGACTGCTGCCCCCGGCGGGCACCACCTGTGTCAGTTTCTTGATGGCATTATCAAGGCCCTGGCGATCGGCAGTATCCCGCCAGCGCCGGTCATCGCCCGCCACCGCCCCGGCTGCGGTGTTGAATACATAGATCTGATAGCGGCTGTCCTGTGGTAATTGCGCCACCAGCCATTCGGTGGTGCGGATGGCCCGCTGCCATTTCTCGGAGTTTCGCTTGACGGAATCGCTCATGTTGCGACGTCGGATCACGTTGACAATAGAGTCCGACAGCATGCTGGCTGACGCATCCACCAGGATCAGGATTTGCCTCCCGCCCAGTTTTAAACCGGTCAGATACTGCCGTTCACCATCACCGATGAATTGCCGCACATTGTCGGCATTCCCCTGTTCCCGAAGATTGGCGGTTTCCCGTTCCAGCGTTTCGACCTGCTTGCGCAGGATTTCGATTTGCTGTTCCGGGTCGGCCTGAGCGCTGAGTTCGCGGCGGGTCTTTTCGATATCGGCGACCACCCTCGCCGATAATCCCTGGGCTTCCACCAGTGATTCATCGACGCGTGCCAGGCTGTTGCGCAGCGCCACCAGCGCTTCTTCGCCGACTCGCAAATCCTCCTGCAGCAGGTTCACTTCCGCATTCAGCAGAGGATCTGCGGTTTCCAGGGATGTTGCGTCATGCTTGAGAATCAGAAAAAGCAGGGTAACCGCGCCAAAACCGCAGGCCATGATGTCGAGGAACGACAGGCTGAAGGCGCTTATCCTGTGTTTTGAGCGGCGCAAATCAGGTCACCTCGATCAGGTCCAGCTGATCGACGCCTATCTGGAGGCTGTCACCGGCCCGCAGGTCCGCGGGGTCACCTTCGACCGTAACAGCAGAGCTTTCGGTCCTGAGCTGCACACTGTCCTGTTCGCGAACCAGGCAGCAGTCGCCCCCGGTGCCTTGTGTAAAACGCAATTGATCGCCATCCCGCGTAATCGCCAGACGATTGCCGATGGCATAGGCCCGGTACCGATAAAGTAGGTGGGTCGCTGGGGCAGAGGTTTTTTCCGGAGCAACAACCGGCCGGGGGGCTTGCTCAGACGCCTGCTCGGATATCGCCGCTGTTGCCGTGCTCGTGGCAGCTGATCTGCAGGGAAGCCGGGTAATAAAGTGGAGATTTTCAGGGTCACCGGAGATGATCTCCAGGTGATTTCGACAACCGGTAATGGCGGCGTTTTCGTCCAGCTTGGCAGACGGGGCGAGATGCTCCCGGATGCCCGGCAATTGCGCGGCGCGATGACTGAGTAGCAGGGTCTCGCCATTGGTTTTCAGGTCCGACAGTTTGCCCTGCAGCAACTGGAATCGCGATGCGCTGCTGGCCAGTAGCTCGGCGCGACTGAGTACCAGCCGGTAATGTCCCTGTGGGCTGTCCAGTTCGGCGGTGATTTCCGCCTGACTCTGCAGTGACGATAACCAGACCGGCAAACGGTTGTACAGCTGTTGCTCTCCCGCAGCGGTGTGCAGGGGATCATAGCGGTACTGCCGGATAAACTGGTTGGCGATCTGTTGTGCCCAGAGGTCATGGAAGGCTTTCAGGCCAACGTTGCTGATGATTTCCACGCCGGTGCGTTCAATCTGCTGGGCCACATCAAGCCGGGTAATTACGGTCTGGTGGAGCTGAATATCCAAATGGACCAAAGTCCCGGTTGCGTCAGCGTGACTGGCGGCGGCCACGGCGGCGTCCACCAGCCCGGTTGCCTCAAATGGAGAGGCTTTTGCCAGGCCCAGCAGAATGGACAGCTGGCCCCGGTCAAAACTGCCGGGAACGGCAAAGACCACCTGTTCCGGGTGACCGCTGTCGCGGTGCAGTGCCAGAAGTTGCGCGTAGGCCATATCGGCGTAGTGGCGTGCGTGCTTGCTGGTGACGGGCAGGGGGGACAGGTTGAGTTGCCACCAGTACTGGTTGAAGCTCTGTTGCGGTTGGAGGTAGGCGCGCTGCAGGGCCGCCTCACCGGTGGTAATACCCTCTGGCGTGAGCAGTGCATAGCCGGGGCTGACGGTCAAATCCCCCCGATCGTTTACGCAGCAAATCCCTGCGTCATTCAATTCGATGATGGCAACACTCATGATGTGGTCTGTCCCGCTGTTCAGTCGGTTTTCAGGTGACGCAGCAGATTGCTGTCACAGTAGCTGTGGGTGTCCAGCACCAGCCGCTCCTGGAGCAGCTGCAGTTGGTGCAACATGAACATCACTACAATGCTGATAACCAGTGCAATAAACGTGGAATTGAAGGCTACCCCCAGACTGGCCGTGACACCGGCAATATCGCCTTCCACCGCCTTGTGTGCCTGACTGAGGGCCTCTCCGATACCGCGAACCGTGCCGATAAAACCGATGGATGGAATCGCCCAGGCGATATAGCGAACCATGGATAATTCCGAATCGAGCCGGTCGGATTCGGTATCCAGTACGTCGCCCACAGCGCTGGAAACGTCCTGGATATTGCGCGTGGAACCGAAGCGCTGCAGTGCCGCCAGCAGCGTTCGGGGGACCAGATAGCCCTGTTGTGCCTCGGGCAATGCCTGAACAGGGCGGGACATTTGTCGCGCATCCTCCGGCAGCACACGGCTGCCTTCGCTGACACCGAGCAGCGGTAGTGACAGCAGTTTCCGCTCATTGAGGGTGTGACGCGCTTTGTAACCCATGATGGCAAAGGCCCACAACATCAGGATGAAGCAGGCTTCCTGTTCGTAATCCTTTACCACAATGTAAAAAGAGCGTTCTGCCACATAGGCTTCGCCGGCGGCTTCCCGGGCCAACTGCTCCTGTAAAATGGCATTGGCGTTGGGGCGGATCAGTGTCACGTAGAAGCTGTGCACCAGAATCAGGGCCAGAATCAGGGCGAACAGCTGGTAGAGAAACTCCGAGGAGGTGTTATTCCGCATAGGTGGCTACTCCGCAAATATCCGGGCCGGGTTGATGATAACTGGCAGGTTTGTGATGGCTGTGTGAGGGTGTCATATATCCACCGGAAAGGGGATGGCAATATCCTCGGAAATTTCTTCCGTCGGGGAAAAGTCCGGGCTTGTCCGCCGCGACGTGCTTGACGGGGCCGGTTTGGACGGTGCTGAGCTGGCGGCATCGTCGCTTGATTGCTTGCCGGACGAGTCTGTCACCTGTTCCTGTTTTGCCCCCGATTCTTCTTTTCCTGGCACCGGTTCATTGGCATTGGCGATCAGGCACAGACAGGTCGGGAGTCCGCCTATCAGCAGCGCCGCGAGACAGGTCTTGAGAGTCTTTAGTCCCATAGGATATCACTCCACATTGCGTGCCACCCTGAAGCCCAGGTCGTCCCGGCCATCGACACCGTAATCGCGATAGGACAGCCGCAATTGAATGATGTTTCCGTGGCGCCAGCTGGCCCCGCGAATGACGCGAAATTCGCCTGACGCCGGGCCGGTGGGATCTTTTTCAGCGCCGGTGCCGAGACTGAATTCAATACCGTAATAATCATTGACCCACTCTGCCACATTGCCCTCCAGGTCGTGGAGTCCCCGGTGATTGGCGGAGAAACTGCCCACTGGGGCAGAGACGGCAAAACCGTCGTTGTAACCGGTCAGGACCTGATCAACCATTCTCGAAGCACTGCTGTCGGCAAAATTTCCGGCACCGTCGGCCGGTGGAAATTGCTGCCCCCAGCCAAAGCGTTTTGCGTCGCCGGAGGTGGCCCGTGCCGCCCATGCCCATTCCGCCTCAGTGGGCAGGCGGTAGCCGTTTGCAGCGGGGTTGGTGCCGGTGATCTTGCCACCGGACTCCCTGTAGAAAAGCGGCAGATTTTCTCTGGCGCTCAGCCAGTTACAATAACGCGCAGCCTGATCCCAGCTGACATTGACCACCGGTTGTTCCGGTTGATCGAGCGTTGTGCCGCGCACATGTGATGAACTGTGCTGACGGGCAAACTGCTTGAATTGCCGATTGGTCACTTCTTTGGTGGCGAGGTAAAACGGACGGGTCAGTAGCACATCGCGCAACACTTCATTGGCCCGCCGACCGCTTTCACGGCGCGGTGCGCCCATCGTGAAAGCGCCCTCGGGTCGGAATAGTGTCAATGTCTGTCCCGCCTCGCTGGTAATACTGGTGGGTGTGCTGGCCCACCTGGCCGCCTGCTCAGTGAGCAGCTTTACCTGTACCAGTTGATCGAGTCCGGGTTTTGGTGTGATGGTGCGTGTTTCAGTGGCGTAACCGGGCTTGCGGATTTCTATCCGGTGGGGGCGGGCCGGCAGGCTGAAGGTCTGTCCCGGTTTGCCTTTTGCTACTCCGTCGATCCAGACAGCCGCATCTGCCGGACTGGCGGACACCCGGATTTTGCCCATGCTGGCATTGAGGGTGATCGACAGTTGCCTATTCTCGCCTGCAGACAGCGTCAGGGCCTGTTTGCTGGTGACATAGCCGTTGGCAAAAAACGACAGCTGGTGTGACTGGTCTGGCGGCAATTCCAGATCCAGCGGTGTGACGCCCCGATAGGCACCGTTTACCGTTACGGTGGCGCCGTTCGGTGAGCTGGTCACTGAGACGGTTGCATCGGCGGGTTCGAAAATGATCTCTGGCAGTGTCAGAGTTTCACCCACGTCAACGCGCAGCTTTTGCTGCCAGGTCTTGAACCCCTCGAGCTGCACATGGACATCCTCGCCCTTGGCAAGGAGTTCTGTGACCAGGGGGGTGCGGCCTCGCGACTCGCCTTCGATAATGACCTCCGCACCGCTGGGTTCGGAGCTTAACTGAACTTGCCCCCAGGCTGGTGTCAGGGTCACTGCCAGTGATTGGGTGCGATCCATGCCGACGATGGTCACGGTGTCTTTTGCGGGGGAATAGCGCGGGGCCTGGACGACCAGTTGGTGATCGCCCGGCGGCAGGTCGCGAATTGTCAGGGGCGTTGTTCCCGCAGACTCCCCGTTCACCAGTACCGCTGCACCGGCGGGGGTGCTGGAAAGGTCCAGATGGCCCGGTTTTTTAGCCATCGCCAGTTCCAGTAACTGATGCTTGTCGGGGCCGACTGAAAAGGCCTGTTGGAATGGGAGGTAGCCCTCAGCCGTGGCGCTTATCCGATAATCCCCCGGACGAATCAGATAGTGGTCAGCCAGTTTGAACGTGATGCCGCCGCTGATCGAGAGGTCAGCGCTGGCGGGACTGACTTGTACGACCACCGATTTGGCCGTAAACAAAAACCCCAGAATCAGGCCGCTCACCAGCAGTGCTGCGGCGATGATGCCCGTCAGGGGTTTGATGGTGAAACGTCTGCTTGCAGCGGTCTCCCCCAGAGGGACGAAGGTTGCCGGCTCGATAGTCTGTGGCTGTTGTCGATGCTCGGTCACGAGATCGGGTCCTTGCAGATCACTACCACCGGTTGGCTGAGTCCTTCCGGGCCAAGCTGGAACTCCACCCGTACATCCCGATAGCCGCGACGGGTTCCCACTGCGACGTATTTTCCGGGAATCAGTGAGATCTGCTTGCGTTGGAATTTACCCAGTTCGCCCTGTCGATAGAGTGTGACCAGGGTGTCCTGGTCGGACACCAGCTCCACCTGAACCGGGGTGGTCGCTGTTTTCACCGTTTGATCCAGGCGGCTGATCTGTTCCTTTAATTTGGCACCGGGAGACTTGATGGCTCGTGCGTCTGCCAGAATCCGTTGGGCTTCTTGTCGTACGTTATCAGATGACAGGCGCAGCGGCTGATCAAGTATGCCGCGAATCTGGTCGTCCAGTTGTGCGCGGGCAGTACTTCGAATCTGTCCCAGCCGGGCTTCCATCACGGAACTGTCGATCGCCATAACTCTGGCGTAGGTATCCCGGGCCTGATGCCACTGTTCGCGGCTTTCCAGCGCTGTGGCCTGGCTCAACAGGGATTGAAGGGTTTGCTTGGTGGCGGCACTGGATGCCTGGGTAAGTCCGCTGCGGGCCGCCGGATCATCCGGCTTGAGTTGCAGAGCCTGTTTGAACGCGGTTTTTGCGCCGTCCAGCTGGTTCCGTTCCAGTGCGGAGTAACCACGGCTCATGGCCTCATTAAACCGATTGTCCAGGATTTGGGCATTGACGGCTTCCAGTCCGGCAGCGGCGGGCGTGTGGTCAGCATCCAGTTCCAGGGCTTTCCGGTAGAGGGTTCTGGCCTGGGGCAGGTCGTTGTTTTGCCGGGCGATGGTAGCCTCTGCCACCAGCTCGGCGACCTGGTCCAGTACCTCGGCTCTGGCCAGGCCACGGGCCGCCTCGGCATTATCCGGCGCAATGGCCTGTACCTGTTCAAACTGCCGGGTTGCTTCGTCGGCATCACCGTTATCGAGCGCGGTTTGTCCCGCCGCCAGTGCGTCGCTGACCCGCTGAGGGATAGCCGTTTCCAGTGCAGTGAGTTGATCCAGGGCTGACTGATAGGCGTCCTGTGCCTGATCAAAGGCGCGCTGGCGATAGTGGGTATCGCCGGTTGCAGCAACCGCAAGTGCCCTGTCAAAGGCTTCCCTATCCCAGCGTGCTACATTTTTGCTCTCAAGAAAGGCCTGCTTTTCCAGGATCTTGCTCAATACATCCTGTGCCGCACGTCTCGCTGTGGCTAACTGTGCGTCGCGGAACGGTGATTCTGCCGTCGGGGTGGTTGTGCGGTCAGAGGCAATTGGTACGGGGGGGGTGTCCGGCGGTTGAATCAGTGCCGGGAGTACAAAAATCACCACCAACGCCAGCAGCACACAGATAGCCAGCGCCACCCAGCTGGCGGGTCGCTGTTGCCAGGGCAGGTTATCTGCCTTGCCGCTGTCTTCGGGGGTGACAGGAGTAAATGCTATGTCGCTCGGCCTGATCGGGTCCTGGTCGTTACTTCCGCTCATGGGGCTTAAATTCCACCGCGTTCGGCCTGGTAAATCTCCCGCAGCAGGGTTTTCCACTGTGCATATTGGGCGGCAGCATTGCCGGTCAGGGTGATGGTGCGATCTTCCAGCTCAATGACCCTCGGTTCTATCTCGGCTTCAAGCGATTGGGCGAGCTCGGCGAGTGTGTCCTCATGAATCTGCAGTTCGGCTCTTTTTGACAGACCGCTTTTTACCAGCAGGGCCCCACTACCGATAGCCACTGCCCCGGCAGCCCGTCCGGAACCGCTGTTGCTGCCGGAGGCCAGAATGCCACCAATAATCGCGGCTACCCCGCCGATAGTTCGATTGCGGGATTGGCGTTTCAGTTCTCTGAGCGCCACGAGCTCGTTGTAACTGGCGGCTCGCCATTCCTGATAGGGGCTGTCCATACGGCGGGTAAATGCATCGTAATGTTCCTGCATGGTATCGATGAAAAGGTAGTCGCGCTGGCGAATCTGCCGGATGCGTTGCAGGATAGGATCATTCTCTGCCGGCAAACGGCTGATTTCCAGCTGGCCACCCGGTGTCTCCCTGATATGGTCGCTGAACGCCTCCGGGGAAAAGTCCCGCGCAAAACGCAGTTCCGCTATGGTGCGCAGTTTTTTGACATTTTCTGCACTCATCTGCTGGCGGTATTCCAGCAGGTCGTTGGCAATCCGGTTATAGAGACCCTGAAAGGGGTCTCGCTGTAACTGGTTTTGCCGGTTGTAGGCATAGTTGCCCACCGTTTCGGTGTAGGACTTGGTGTACCAGTGGCGATTGCTGGAGTCGGTGACGGTGATATCCAGTGCCAGTGTTTCGCCGTTGGAGGCGACAATTTTCCCGGCCACATAAACCTCTGCGACCGTTTCCCTACCGGGCACCAATCTCACCGCGCCCCAGGCTCCGGTTTTTTGAATGGTCGCGGCCAGCTGGTTTGGCAGATACTGTGCTTCGGCTGTGCGCACAGTTGGCGAGACACTGGTATCGTCCGATTCGATGTTTTCCAGACCGGGGTCGAAAGGCAGGACTGCCAGGTTGAGTAGCTGTGACTCAACCACAGGCGCAGTCTGCTGCTCCAGCGGGGTCACAACCGTACTGGTGACGCGATTAGTACTGCAGGCAGCCAATAACAGCAGCGCAGATAATACGAACACCCGTTGTAATAGATATTTCCAGTTGGCCAACCTGTTATCGCCCCTCTTTATATTTGCGGTACTCGTCCCAGAGTTTTTCTCTCAACACCGGGTCCTGTTCTTTCATGGCTGCCTCACGGATCTGGCGAGCCACAATATCGTCATCGTGGCCATCGGGAATATTTGCAGGAACCGTACTGCCTCCGCTACGACCGATGATTGCACCGTCTCCACCGTAGGTGGTGGCTTGTCCCGATGGTGGTTCGCTGGCGCCGTCCGGGCCGCTGGCTTCTTCATCGCCGGGTCTTCCTGATGGACCGCCCCCGAGCTCCTCGGTGATATCTGCCTCTTCAAACAGGGGGCCTCCCGCGTCGGCGGGTGCCCCTTCACTGTCGCTGTCCTGTTCCCGCTCGGCAGCGGCGGCCCGAGCATCCATAATCATACCGTCAAACTCGGCCATGGAGGCATCCAGCTGTTGATCGAGAACCGCAACTTCCTCATCCGCGCTGAGTGCGCCACCCGGCGGGGGCGATGTCTGGCTTGCCGGACTACCCTGATCGGGGTTGGTTTCAGGCATTTCGCTGGACTCACTGGTGTCACTGGACTGGCTCGCGCCTGTCGTCGAAGCCGTTTCCAGAGGACTGTCCTGCTCGCTGGCCTCCTCTGTTGCCGGCGACTGGGCTTGCGGTTGTGGTGGCTGCTGAGATTGCGCCGTGGTGGACTGGGTCGGACTTTGACATCCCGACGCACTGAGCAGGCCAGCGCTGAGCAACATTATGAGAAAGGATCGATTCATCATTGGGAGACTACTGTATCAGGACCTTGACCGGCAATGCTTCAGTTGGCACAGGCTGGCCATTGTCAAAGCGCGGTCTGAATTTGGTATCAATAATGGTTTTCCTTGCCCTGCGTTCCAGCCCGTCACCCCCTTCCGGGGAAACGCTCAATGTTGTGATTTTGCGGGGTTGCCCTTTTTCGGAGATATCAACGGCAAGCATCACATAGGCCGCGGGTATTGACGGGCTGGTCACAGCTTCGGTGATGTCAGGCATTGAGGTTTCCGGTTGTGCTGGCGAGCGTTCGGTGGAGGTGGCAGTGAGCACGGGTTCGGTCTCCATAATGCCCGAATCGATCGGTCTGGGCAGCATTTTCGGCTCACCCAGCAACGCGGCAATCAGTGCTGCGTCATTCGTCTGCTGCAAGACGCGGTAGGCTTTTTGGTAGTTGTCGATGGCCGGGCCGGTCAGATTGAATAGCATAAACCAATCACCGGTTTTGATATAACCGGTGGCTTTGTCGGCCGCGGATGCCGAGGGATCCTGTTCCAGAATATCAATCATCCTGGCATTAGCCCGGCGACCGTTCTGAAAATAGTTTTTGCTGAGGAAGGGGTCGTCGGCCACCCAGCGCGCCTGCTGAAACCGCTCAGACAGGAGGTCTGTATTCTCCCAACTGTTGGCGTATTTTTTCTGATGTCTGTCTAGGTAGTAGTCCGTCATTGCCGAGTTGTACAACAGCCCGGTCATGTTGCGATGATCCTCGCCGTGTTGCTGTGCGGTGATGACCAGTGCCTGGTTGTAGACGCCGTGGGCAATATTCAGATGGTAGATATCGTCTCTGCGCCCCCGGGCATTGTAGGCCCGCAAGTGCCATTGGCCGATTTCGTCCAACAGAGGGAGTGTGCGGGGATCATCGGCACCATAGGTTTTGCGGTGCAGCCAGAGTAGTTTCTGGTAGGCTTCGGCGGCTTCAGTGATAAACCCGAGCTGGATGTGGGTATTGATAATGCCGCGCAACATCGGTTCCTGGGACAGGCTGTAAACGCCGTTGTTAACGCGATTCACGTACATGGCATGACGGAAGGCCTGAATAGCTTCTTCCAGGCGGTTCTGGCGCTGCAGGGTTCTGCCCAGCGCAAAAGTCAGCTCGGATAACTCTGGATCAAAAGGGCCGGCCAGTGCTTCGCGTCGGTCAATAGCCGACTGGTAATCGGCAATAATCTGCGCGGCTTCGGCGGCTTCGGCGGC
>DDNV01000058.1:0-1396 GCA_002341315.1 Cellvibrionales bacterium UBA2511 | reverse complement strand
TTCGGCGGCTTCGGCGGCTTCGGTTGGTTGGAGGTCGGGTTTTTCTGCCTGAGCAGTGGTTTCATCGTGAGCCGGGTCACTCTCGATAGCCTGGCGGGCGGGTTCGTGTTGCTCAGGGCCCTGTCCATCAGTGACTGTTTCCGGTAGGTCAGCCGGGGTGTCAGCTTGAGCAGCGGGCAGACTGCCAAAGGTAAGCAGTAGCATCAACGCGCCGGTAGTGTATTTTAGTGGATACCCCATAGTGAAAAGCCCAGTAATGCTAGCGGTCTTAGAGATGACTGGCAGGTGAAAGTTCCTTGCGGTATGTTGCACTTTCACGCGCTGCACAAGTGCAGTATAACGCCGCGGACAGATGAATCATCGGGGATCAACAAATAATGTTTCTGGCTCTCTGGAATGTGATGGCGCCGGTATTGATCGCCATCACCATTGGTTATTGCTGGGGCCGTTCCCGGGTGCCCTACGCCGCGGAGTTCGTCACCCGTGCCGTAATGAATATCGGTGCGCCCTGCCTAGTGGTCTCCGCGATCAGTCGATCGGAGATTTCAGGGTCGGAGTTTGCCGAGGTTGCCGGTGCCGCGGTGCTTGTTCTGGCCGGCTCAGCACTGCTGGGCTGGGGGGCCATTCGTGCCACCGGTGGCGATATCCGGGCGCTGTTGCCATCGGTGACGTTTCCCAACAATGGCAATATGGGGTTGCCGCTTTGTCTGTTTGCCTTTGGCCAGGAAGGGTTGGCGCTGGCGGTGGGCTTTTTCATCGTACAGATGACTGCCATGATGGTATTTGGCATCCCGCTGCTCGACAGGCAATCCGGCAATATCTGGTCAATATTGAAAGGCTTTGCCTTTCAGCCGTTAATACTTGCGGTCATTATTGGGCTCGTTCTTCTGGTGGGTAATATCGCCTTGCCGCAATGGCTTGACCGGTCTGTCGAACTGCTGGCCGGGTTTACTATTCCACTGATGCTGATCACGCTGGGCGTTTCCCTCTCCACGCTGAGCACGTCGGGATGGTGGCGGAGCCTGGGTTACTCGACACTGCGAATTGGCGGCGGTCTGGTGATGGCATGGTGGGTGGTCGAGTGTCTGGACATCACCGGCACTGCCCGGGGGGTGGTGCTGCTGCAGGCCATTATGCCGGCGGCGGTATTCAATTATCTACTGGCCCTGAAGTATGACCAGGAGCCGACCGCAGTGGCGGGCATTGTAGTGGTCTCTACCGTCATGGCGCTGGTTGCCGTACCAGTGTTGTTGGCCGTGTTGTTATAACCGGGAGAAAGCTGTGACTGAGATGAAGCCGTTGTCGGGATACCGGGTGATCGAACTCGGCCAGTTATTGGCCGGCCCCTTCGCCGGGGCACTGCTGGCCTATTTCGGGGCCGAGGTGATCAAGATCG
>DDNV01000065.1:52122-54776 GCA_002341315.1 Cellvibrionales bacterium UBA2511 | reverse complement strand
AACCCTGAGGATTGCGTTTTTTAGCGGCATTGACCAGTGCCACTACCCGCGAGGCTTCAGCGCTGTTGTCAGGCGCATCGATGAAGGCATCCAGGGTGACCGGTTGCTCCGGTAGAGCACCATGAAAAGCGGTGGCGGGGCTGTAACTGACGGCGCCACGACCGATCTCGTCGCGTGCCGGAAAAATATGGGGGAAGGCGTCGTTCACCCAGTGGATGAGGTTTTCCTGGGAGCGAAAGTTGACCTGCAAATCCAGTGCTTCAAGTTGCAGTTGGCCGATGGGCAGTGTTCGCGCCTCCAGAAACAAGCCGACATTGGCGTTGCGGAAACTGTACAGTGATTGCATGGCATCGCCGACGATGAACAGCGTGCGGCCATCATTCTGCTCCCAGCCTGCGATAAGGCGGCGCAAAATATCAAACTGTACCGATGAGGTATCCTGAAATTCGTCGGTGAGAATATGTTTTATCTGGTAGTCCAGCCGCAGTGCCAGATCGGTTGGTTCATCCTCGGGGCCCAATGCGCGCAGGGCGGCCAGGGTGATTTCGGTAAAATCGCACACTCGGTGCTGCTGGAAATGCAGGCTCAGCGCCGCCGCCAGGGTGGGGAGTAAATAAGTCAGTGCATTGAGTGCCAACCACTGATTTTCTTCATAACGGGGCGCGGGCAGTGCTCGAATATCTTCCAACAGGTCTTTCAGCCCGCTGATGGTCCTCAGCTGATCGATCAGCTCGGCATGGCTCGCCTTTCGTTGTTTGGCAAGGGTCCTGTCGCCGTCGACCTCGGTTGGAAAGCCCGTGTTCTTGTCCACGCGGCTCCGCCATTTTAAATCCTTGGTCAGCAAGAGCTCACAAATGCCCAGCCAGCTGGGTAACTCTTCGGCGGAGTGACCGGGTAACCCTGTCATCCCCTTGCACCACCGGAGAGACAGATCATTTTTCTCCGGCGGCAGTTGGCTGCCGGCATAATCAGCCAGCAGGGCCAGTTCGCTGGCGAAGGGGGCCAGAAGATTGGCTGTTGCGGTCAATGTTTCTTCAATCACATTGTTCAGGAATGATTCCAGGTAATCCCGGGCATCCCTGCTACTGAACATATGGGACAGCCACTGCTCGCGTTTTTTCAGTAATGCGATCAGCAGCTGCTCCAGCTTGTCGAGGTCGTTATCCAGATGCTGGAGGAGGGTTTCCACCGCCTGCCCCAGGGATGTTTGCTGTTCCAGCTCACGGAGCAGCCATTCGGCAATGACCAGGCGAAAGTGGGGTTCTGGATCTTCCAGGGGCTCGGCATAGTCGCCGATACCACTTTCCAGGCCCAGTTGCTGGGCGAGGTTGAGGCAAAAGCCATCAATGGTCTGGATCCGCAAGCGGTTGGGGGACTGCAGGAGCTGCCAGTTTTTTTCCCGGTCTCTGGCAAGGGCCGCGGTAGCGAGTTGCAGTGTGGCCTGCTGGTGGTCGCTGTCCGGCAGAGAATGACTATCTGCCATTGTCAGTGCCTGAATAATGCGATGTCGCATTTCACCCGCCGCTTTCCGGGTAAAGGTCATGCAGAGAATTTCTTCCGGTGCTTCCACCGTTGCCAGTAACCCCAATACCCGCTGGGTAAGCAGTTCTGTCTTGCCGGAACCAGCCGGTGCGGCAACCGCAAAGGATCGTTCCGGATCCAGTGCCCGCTGGCGTTGTGCCGCATCTGCTACGGTCATACCTCGTCCTCATCTGCAAATAGCTGCTGCCTTTCTGCGACCCGGTTCAGCGGTTCCAGCTCGGTCTGATACCGCCTGGCATAATCGCCATGGAAAGAGACAGCGGCATAGCCGGCCTTGAATTCATCGACCAGGGTAGCTGCGGCCTGTTGCCAATGATCCATCAGGGCCTGCCAGCTTTCCGGCTCGTTCTTTTTGCCACTGGGGGGAGCTACCCCCGGCAGCAGGCCGCCGGTTCCGGAATAGCCGGTAAACAGAGGTTCTGATGGGTTGATAAGGGCAAAGCAAATAGCCGATGCGGGTGTTTCACTGCACAATAAATAAAGCGGTAGCTGGAGATCATCCGGGCGATCTCCCAGCCACTGGTTGGTCGTTGCCTTGCCGGTTTTGTAGTCAATGATGACCGTCTGGCCATCAGCAAACTGATCAATACGGTCGATGACCAGATGTAAAGGTAGGCCACAAAACTGCGTGTTTTCATGCTTTTCGAGGGAGACCACGCTGAAGGGTGGCCGCTGTTTCTCAACAGTTAGCCATTGTCTCAGTAAGCCGCCCAACCGTTGTTGTTCAATGCGGGTAAATGCCTTGCCGAACAGGTCTGCCCGTCGCATCTGCCAGGGTTTCAGGGCAGTATTGACGGTCGACTCAATCAATGAAGCCAGCTCCGGTTCGGACAGTGCCAGCAACTGTTGCTGATTTTCCAGGTGTTGCCAGAGTTGCCTCAGGCATTCATGAATCAATGAACCTCGATCCCCTGCATTGAGACCGATGGATGGTTCCCGGGGTTGCTCTGCTCCCAATCGGTGAATGGCAAAGGCGTTGAAGGGGCAACTGGCCTGATTTTTTAGGATACGGGTGCCACCTCTAATCGTTTCTTTTGCTGTATCGAGTGGTGGTGCAAACTCACAGGAAACCGGTTCCAGCGCGACAAAATTCCTAGCCTGATCAGGTTTAG
>DDNV01000065.1:47515-52022 GCA_002341315.1 Cellvibrionales bacterium UBA2511 | reverse complement strand
AATTCCTAGCCTGATCAGGTTTTCGGGGCAGTTCATCCGGTTCGATTTTTGTCGTGCCAGTAATCAGGTTGGTGGGTTGCAACTGCTGGTCACCGTCAAACTGGCTGTAGCTCAGGATGACCTTGGAGGCCGCTTTCATCAGATTCGCCAGTTGCCGTTCTGCCAGTTCGCGTTCTCGTCCTGGGTCCGTTCTCGGCATACCGAATTCTCGCTGCAGACCAACCGGTAACAGCGGATTGAGCGATGTGGGTTGTGGCCAGCGGCGATTGTCCAGACCCATGACCCAGAGATGATCAAAATGCAGTCCCGAACCTTCGAGAAACCCCAGAACCTGAATGCTGCTATCGGGTGTTTCTGCCTGGAAAACAGTGCTATAAGCCAGTTGTTGGAGCTGTTGCAATGCTTCGTTCAGACTTACCTTGCAATTCAGCTGATCCAGTGACTGGTATTGTTCCAGTATGTCCAGCCAATGCTGTCGCTGCTGATATTCCTCACTGTCCAGTGTGCGCTCACCGGGCCACCCCAGTGTAGTCAACTGTTGCTGAAACAGTGCCAGCCATGCAGAGAACCCGTCAGTCGCCGGCGATGACCGACGGAGGACTTCCATTTGTGCCAACCGTTGGCTCATGCCGGAATGGGTGATTTTCTCCACCTCATTGACCAGATGGCGGAACTCGCTACTTCGGAGAGAGACTCTGCCCTGTTTGCGCAGCAATAGTTCTACTTTGGCCCTCGGTTCGGGAGACAGGTTGCCCCAAAAAGGCGTGTTGAGCATATGACAAAAATCTGTCAGCGATAATTCGGCCCGATTGAGCGTCAACAGTAGCAGGGCTGAAGCGATCAGTGGTGTTTCAGCGAGCGGTATGCCCGCCGACAAGTTGAAAGACGCGCTGGTCCTTACCTGTCCTGGCTCACTGTAATCAGGTTGCAGGCGGGTTTGCAGAAGCCGCACAATTTTATTGCGCAGTTTTGGCAGCTCCGGAACAAGGATACCAATGCGGGCTTCAGGTGCGGCCAGATAATGAGCCACTGCCCAGTCGGCAGCGGCAGTCAGCTCGGCTTGTTGATCGTATAACGCGACCTGTTGCGGCTGTGGCAGAATGGGCTTTGGCTCGGCAAAGGCGAGATTATTGCTGATGCCTTCAAGCAGTTTGCGGTGCAAGGGGGACAGGGTATCAAATCCGCAGAGTGTTATGGTTGGAATAGCGCGCAGGATCCCGCAGCTATAGGCCCGCTGGAGTATGTTTACCTTGTCGGCGGACGTGATGAGACCATGTTGACTGAGCTTCTCGCGAAAATGACTGATCCACCGCCACAGTAGAGGTGCTTCCTGTTGTAGGTGGGTATCCGGTACCAGGTAGTTCTGGATGTTGACATAACTGTTACTCGCCAATCTGGCAAAGGTCGCCGGCAATACTGTGGCGGGTCGCTCGCGATCTTCAGCCACCACCTGCTCCCAGAGGAATAACTCCATGGCAGTACCCAGTCCGGAACCCGCTGCTGCCTCGATGAAACCGGCGTCACAGCAGCGCAGCCACTGTTCATGGATCCATTGTTCCAGGGCATACACTTCGGGTGCCGACCAGTGCAGGGCGCCGGAATGCTGCGAAAGGCCCCAGGCCTGACGAATTTTGCTGGCCAATCGATTGTTGGGCGTAAGAATCAGTGCGCCCTTACCGAGCTCTTCCCTGAGTGGGTCAATATCAAAAAGCGGGCGCATCATGATGGGTTTCTTTGTTATCCTTGAATCATCTTTCATGATCGCACAACCCTCAATGTTTACCAAAACAGTACCGTGATGGTGTTGTTTGCCAGCACTGAAATTTTTGTACCCGGGAAACACCATGCTTCTGACCTTGAATACATTTTTATTGCTCACTGCTGGCTTTGTTGCCGGCGTGCTGCTGACTTTTCTGCTGACCCGCCAGCTGTCTGAGAAACAGCGTGCAGTGTCCGACGTGACCATTTCCCGTTTGTCAGAAGAGCTGGAAAACCAGGGCAACAGACTTCATCAGCGCGAGACAGAGCTCGGTGCACTAAATCGCGACAAGGCCTCACTTGAGGCCCGTCTCGAAGGTGAGCGGACCCGCTACGAAGAGCAATTGCAGTTGCTCAGGCAGGCCCGTGAGTCGCTGGTTCAGGAGTTCGAAAATCTTGCCAACCGCATCTTTGATGCAAAACAGCAAAAATTTTCAGAGCAGAGCAGTCGGACACTCAACAGCAGTATTGATCCGCTGAGAAAGGAGATCCACGATTTCCGCAAGAAAGTTGAGGATGCCTATGACAAGGAAAATGCCGAGCGCAACAAGCTGGTGGGTCAGATCGTAGAGCTGCAGAAACAGGCCCAGAAAGTTGGGGAAGACGCCGTTTTGCTGGCCAATGCATTGAAAGGTGAGAGCAAGTTCCAGGGCAACTGGGGCGAGGTTATTCTGGAGCGGATTCTGGAACAGTCCGGGCTGACCAAGGGGCGTGAATATGAAACCCAGGTGGCCCTGAAGAACGAGGAGGGCGACCGTCGAAATCCTGATGTCATTATTCACCTGCCGGATCAGCGGGACATTGTGGTGGATGCGAAAGTGTCATTAACGGACTACGAACGCTATTGCCGGGCAGAATTGCCCGACGAGAAACAGCGCTCCCTGAAACAGCATATTCTTTCCATACGCGCCCACATTAATGGACTGAGTCGCAAAGCGTACGAGCAACTCGAAGGCGTGAATAGTCTGGACTTTGTGCTGATTTTTGTGCCGGTGGAGGCGGCCTTTATGCTGGCGCTGGAGCATGACCATACGCTTTTCCGGGATGCCTATGACAAGGGCATTATTCTGGTCAGCCCCTCCACTCTGTTGGCAACATTGCGAACGATTCACAATATCTGGCGTTATGAAGACCAGAACCGCAATGCTCAGCAGATTGCTGCTGAAGCGGGCAAACTGTATGACCAGTTGGTGCTGGTTGTGGAGTCCCTGGACGACCTGGGTCGGCATATCGACAGGAGTCAGGAGGCCTGGCAGCAAACCCGTAAACGCCTCGTCGATGGCAGGGGCAACCTGATCAAAAAATTTGAAGACATCAAAAAACTGGGTGCCCGTACCAAGCGCTCATTACCCGATAATCTGGTTGAGAAAGCTACTGAGCAGGATGATGCTTCATTGCGGACCAGCCTTCATCAGCAGGAATAATTGCCCGTTAGCGGTACAGGACGATCGGGATCCGGTAGCTGGTCGCACATCTTTTAGAGGAGTATGTAATGACACTGATCACGAGTCTGGCACTGGTTATTTTAATTGGCTTGAGTGGCTATGCCTTATACCTTTACCTGCAACTGCGTAAGCTGAAAAATACACAGAATGCCAGGGAAGAGGTGCTGGCAGTAGAGCAGGAGGATCGCAAAGCCCACTACCGCAAGAGTATACATGTGATTGCCTCGGCCATTGTGGCCGATCAGGTTACGCTCACGGAAGGGGCCATTCGCATCAGTATGATGGCTGCGCAACTGGATCTTTCCGAGCATGAGCGGGAGCATTACCAGGTGTTTTTTCAACTGATGGAGGCCACAGCCCACATTCCGATTCTGGATGAATGGCAGAAACTCAGTACCCGCGACAAACTGCGCTATGACCGGGAACGCGAAGACATTGAGAAAAAGTACCGGGAGTTCACGGTGAATGCTGCCAGCAAGGTGTTGCAGAAACCTCCTCAGCCCGAGCAAGGTGCAGAACCGTTATTCTATCCGGTTGGCCGGCATTAGCCGTCGGGCGCCATTTGTTGGTTTTTACATGAATGTCATTTGTATAGGGGCGAAAAAGCCCTTATATTCCCCGAGCTGCGTTGCTGCAATCCACATTGGGAATGAATGCGTATTGTGCTCGTCGGTGATAGAAACCAGGAGCAGGAGCTTTTGCTTGAGTTTTCGAGGTCATTTGGGTGATAAGACCCCGCCTGAAATCAAAATCAAAATGAAATAAGCCTGCAACAAGGGAAGACCTATACTTTTTAAAGAGAATTTTGTGCGCCAGTTATCAGAACTGTGGCGAGGCTCTTCATACTATTGAGTTTCGTTATTTTGCCATGCTCTTTGGCTAGGTCAGATTTGAAATGGAGTTTTAGGTTATGAGTAAATTGTATGAGAAGCGTGAGTCGTCTTACAAAACGATTCAGCAGGGTAATCAGGGTCTGAAGCAGCAAAATTGGCCTGTGTGTCGAATCATCCCCCAGTCCGATGGCCAGCCCGCCAAAGTTTCACGCACCGTGGGATCACAAAAGCAGACTGATGACCTAAAGCAGGTATCAAGCCAGCAGCCTAGCTGAGATGCTGCAACCGCGACAGGTTGTGGATGCTGGCAGATGGGTAGCCTGTTCCGGACGAGAGGGGTGAATGGTCAGCCTTTTGGCAAATAGGGAATGGTTTTTGCCGCGTCGGAGTCATCGATCACATGTAAATTGCTGATACTGCCTTTTATTCTTGATTCCCGGAATGCCTTGTATTCGGGATCATTGATAAACG
>DDNV01000065.1:43215-47413 GCA_002341315.1 Cellvibrionales bacterium UBA2511 | reverse complement strand
TATTCGGGATCATTGATAAACGCTTGTAAAGCAGCCATATCAGGAAACTCAACCAGGGCAATCATGTCCGCTTTGCACGGTTCTCCCTCAACAGTACTGATGTTGGCACTACGGGACAGGTATTTACCGCCGTGTTTGTGGGCGATATCGTGCACATTGGTAGCGTAATCTGCTATCCATGCTTCATCGGTCACAGTGACATCAGCGATTAAATAAACAGCCATAACTCATACTCCGATATTGTCTGGTGTTTTGACGGTTGTGTTTAGCTTATCTTGGCGGCCAACAGGCACACTCCGAGCCATGTGAAATAGAAAGGTGTACAGAATAACAGTACGCGCCAGTTTGACTGAAAACAGTAACGAATGGAGTGTGTTATCGCGTCCTTTCGCAGTTGCCAGGTAACTGCCATTTGCAACGCCACCAGTGAGTAGATGAATTGGACCGCAATAGTTGGGAGTTCACCGGGCAGCATCGGTGTGAAAACCAGTAATGCCACGATAAATAAAAAACCAAACGCCAGTGTGTTTCTGGCAGCTGGCACCTTATCCAGGGTGCGAAAGTTGTCCCACAAAAAATACGTCATGGCGATGGGTCCACCGAAAAATGATCCTAATCCTATCTGCAGGGGGGAGTAAACAGCCGGTTTCTTTATCACGATATCATTCACCGCATTGTCTCCGGTGGGACACGAAAACGAAGTCCTGACATCATTACTGGGATCGGAATATTGACCATACTATTGTTTGTTTCCAGAGCGGGCCAGACGAAACAGATAAATGGCAGCAACGCCCAAAAAACCTGCGCAGAGCGTAATGAATGCGGTTGTACACCAGAAAATGAAAGGTCCACTCTTGCCGTGTAGTACCAGATCACCCACTGTCAAGGCTGAAAAAACGGCCATTGGCGCGCTATAGGCGAGGGCCGTCAGCATGCCATCTCGCAGGTGATACAGGGCGCTGAACCCGGAAAGGAACGTGTTGGCCAGCAAGCCGATAATACCCGCTGCCAACATCCATGGCAGTTGTATACTAAGCATGGACAGGTAAAAGATAAAGAAAGTTGCCAGTCCGATGAGAGATGCTTTGATGGGTTGCATAAGCGTGACTAACTATCCAGAGAATTGGTTATTTCGAGTGGGTTTTAAACGGGTCGAATAGGCTTTCCCATTAAAACAGCCGCAATAAAACACGAGATTTGCCGCAAGTGCAAATTTCGTGAACATCGGTCATGGTGGTAAAAAGTCTGCTCCCTATTGGATGCACCAGTATTTGCCACTGGAAAATTGTCCGCATGGCACCATTACCAACAATCAGTGCCCCCAAGGGGGACGTAGGCCTAGATTTTTGTTGAGCGGCCCATTAGACTCCCTATCCTCAGGCAGATTTGCCCGTTTTTTTCAATACCCAGAGGGAGTCGATATGAATTTTGTAAAGTTACTTGGTATTTCGGTATTAATCTTGGGTCTGGCTGCTTGTGGCGGTTCTGACAACGGTACTAGCGAAGAGCAAGCTGCAGCAGAAGCAGAAGCAGCGTTGTCCCCTGAAGAAAAAGCCGCAGCAGAAGCCAAGGCCAAAGAAGAAGAGTTAAAAGCAATTGAAGAAGCAAGAATTGCTAATGAAGAAGCAAGAAAGAAAGCTGCTGAAGAAGCGGTTCCGCTTCCCAAGGAAAAGATTCTGCCTGAAGGCATGGTGGAAGGCAGTGTTGAGCACTCCATCTGGTTGAACAATCAGCAATAATTAAAAATAGCAGGTCTGTTCTGGCGCACAGCCGGTTAGTTCCGGTACCAAAACAGACCTGCTTTTTTTACCTCTTCTCAGATACCTCTACTTATCTTTTTCTCTACTTTCGGTAGTGTGTCTATAATCTCAGCCGCTACCAATCAATTGAGCTGTTATCTTCCGTCGCCGCTCCAGTTTTACTGGTTGAGCTCAGGCTGTTTTAATTCCTCGGCGGGTATGCAGGGTCGTCCACTTTGCTTCCTGACAGGACACCCTTTTTTGACATGTTGACGCGTTTCGATGATTGATTCGATTGCCGCTCTCGGGTTGCTGTTGATATTTTTCTGGCAGTAACTGTCCATCCATGCTGCCACCTCGCTACCTTTTCTGGTGCCCAATACCCCCTGAGGGTGTTTTCCTGCATATTTGTATTCGTTATAACCCGCCACAAAACCCTGTAACCAGTTGAGAGACGGCCCGTGGCTATTCTGCTTGCGGGCGTCTAGCCATTCAGAGCAGTTTTCAGCGATTTTATCGGGTGAGGCGTAGAGAAGTGGAGTGATTAAGAGCCCTAGTGCGAGCAGACAGTATTTCATTTATAGGTTCCTTAGAGTAGAGAGAGTCGGGTAATGCTTATGCTCTGGCGAATGTCTTGTGCAGAATCCAGAGATTCAAACAACTTTAGCAGTTAAGCGCAACAGGGCTGGTTAGCATGGGTTTTGATTTCCGCTGATTGTTTCTGCGCACTACAAACTGGTCTTCTTTAGTAAAACCCCACATTCAAGATGATGGGTGTAGGGAAATTGATCAAAAACCGCAAAATGTTCAATTCGATGGCTGTTGCCTAGGACCTTCAGGTTTTCTCTGAGAGTTAGTGGGTTACAGGAGATATAGAGAATGTTGTCGAACTTCATGGCCAGTTGAACCGTCAGGCTATCCAGTCCGGCCCTTGGTGGGTCCAGAAAAATGGTGCTGAACCTGTAGCTGTGCAGGTCGATATCCTGCAACCTGCGGAACGGACGAACACCTTTCAGGGCCTGACAGAAGTCCTCGCTGGACATTCTTACTATGATTACATTATCAATTCTGTTGCTGTATAGATTGGCCGTTGCCGATCGCACTGAGATTTTAGATATCTCTGTTGCCAGCACACGATTAAAATTCTGTGCCAGGACACAGGTGAAATTACCGTTTCCACAGTACAGCTCCAGAAGATCACCACCAAAGTCGCGGGTCTTGTCCAGCGACCAGGCCAGCATATTCTGATTGATGCCGGCATTGGGTTGGGTAAAGCCGCCTTCAACCTGCTGATATTGATAATATTTGTGATTAACGTGTAATCTTTCCAAGACATAGTCCCGCTCAAGGGTGATTTTCTGTTTACGGCTTCTGCCGATGACGGCTACACCGATACGTTGTTGCAGTGCTTCAGCGGCTGACTGCCACTCGTCATCCAGTTTCCTGTGATAGAGCAGTGTGATCAGCGCATCGCCACTTAACGTGGTTAAAAATTCCACCGAAAACAAACGCCTGCTCAATATCGAAGATGCGTTGATTTCTATAGTCAGGGACGTCATGAGACGGTTGATTAACACAGAGCCAATCGGAAACTCCGTGATGATATAGGGCGTTTTCTGACCCGTTTCATTCATGGCAAAATGTGCCCGGCCGTTTTCGTGCCAGATACGAAATTCGGCACGCATCCGAAAGTGCAGTGGCTCTGATGGATAGACTTCTATTTTTTCAGGAAGAGGGATATCCCGGAAGGTGGTATGTAGCTCCGAGAGCTTTTCGTCAAGTTGCTGCTGGTAATTATCGGGATTAACGGTTTGCACGGATTACCTCACCATCGGGGGAGATTAAGCTGGATACTAAAGCAGCCTCTTAAAGAGGCCTATCCATTAAAGAGTGAGGTGGACAGTCAATGCGATACCGCTGGCCCGGAAAGAGAGAGTATGCCTGTTTACTTCTTGTTCGCATCTCTCAGTCGACGCTGTGCTTCCAGGTAGCGCGGCATTGGGCCGGCATCTTCATACACCTCGCTACCCTCTTCAACACGGATAACCTTGGAGCCAGGTATATAGGGCATTTCAGCTTCCAGTGTTTCCAGTGCAACGCTGAGTAAATGCGCCGCTATCTCGTTGGCGGGCAGCTGGTACATTTCGGAAAGAGCCTGAAGTTTAATCTGGTCTGATTCGTGTACGCTGATTGACGTGGGCAGTAAATCAGCATTTTCGGCTGAGCGTTTCTCCCAGTCCTGAAGAAGTTGGGAAAAAGCCATAGGGCCTCCCTGATAGTTCATTGTTACCTCGGCTACTGCGGCTAATCAAATTGTGTCAACTTAATGTAAAACATTCAGCTCCAAAAAGGTACGGCTTTTCAGCAGGAAAAACACATTGAAGTTATGGGTTTTTGGGCTGGAGGCGGCCCAGTACTTAAGGGTATTGTACAAAATTTTTGATAAAAATAGGGAGGAT
>DDNV01000065.1:42195-43076 GCA_002341315.1 Cellvibrionales bacterium UBA2511 | reverse complement strand
AAAGGGAGGATAGTGGCCCAAATTGAAGAGAAGGCCTTTTAATCTCTCCTTACTTTCCTCCATCTAGGTGGAATGAAAAAAAGTTTGCATGGCCCTGCGACACCTCCTTAGCGCAAGCCTAGATTATTGTTGAAAAATTTTTCGGTAATCATTCCGGCTGGCATACGGCTTCCTTTAGATGAAAATGGTGGCTCATTCGTGGGCATGCTATAACCTTTTGATATTAATTATTCTTCTCTTACGATCATAGAAAAAGAATTCGTGCCTATACTTCAAATAGCAACTAACCCCAACGAGCCTGTTGCAGTAAACAGGCCGGGTGGTTGGATGGTTTTTTGCTCATGTGGAGGAGAATGTATGAGACGCTATTACTTTATCAGCGATGAGCTGAACGATTTGAGCCTTATTGAACGTGAGCTGGAAGGCCACGGTATGACCAGGCCACAAATCCATGTTTTGAGCCTCGATGATGACGGGTTGGCACACCATCACCTGAATGATGTTGCTCCGCTGTTTCGTAAAGATGTGATTCGGGCAACAGCAGTCGCTGGTATATTTGGTTTTCTTAGCGCTGTTCTGGTGATGTCCTTTGCCGTTTTTTCCGGCGCCACTGCGTCAATAGGCTGGATCCCGTTTGTCATGCTGGCATTTGTGGTTATGGGGCTGATTACCTGGGAAGGTGGTATGTGGGGCATTCAACAGCCGAACTCCCGCTTCAGGCGTTTTCAGAAGGCCTTGGCAGAGGGTAAGCACATTCTTTATGTGGACGTAACAGCTGGGCAACGTTCAATATTGATGGGTGTTATCGAGCGGTACCCCGGATTGGAAAACGCTGGCAGTGAGGATTCGTCCAATGGATTGCTGATCAGCGCTGAAAACGT
>DDNV01000065.1:26127-42143 GCA_002341315.1 Cellvibrionales bacterium UBA2511 | reverse complement strand
CGCTGAAAACGGTGTGCAGCGTTTTGCGAAATGGGCACCCTGATGAGCGACTTCTTGAACCGGGATAATCGTCAGCTGAGCTGAAGAAACCCGGGACTCATGCAGGGCGCTCAGAGCCACGCAGATTGATGTGCGCAGGTAGTCTCCCGTTTATTTTGTCCGGGGGACTACACTGTATCTGGTGAGTCAGTCGTCTCCAGCTCGCTGGTTTTGGCTGCAAGGATAAAATCGTTGCGGTGCAGTCCGCGGATCTTGTGGCTCCACCAGGTAACCGTTACCTTGCCCCACTCGAGCAGGATAGCAGGATGGTGCTGAACTTCTTCGGCCAACTCACCAACGTGATTGGCAAAGGTGAGCGCTTGCCTAAAGTTGCTGAAGTGGAAGCTCTTTTCAAGTTGTTTGATGCCGTCTCTATCCAGCACAGCCCAGCCGGGGATCTGTTCCATCAGAGAGTCTATTTGTGCCTCGTCAACCCTGGGGGCATCAGCTCTACAGGCTTCGCAGTGCTCTTTGGCTAGTGTCATGATGAATGCTCCATGGTTACTGGTAAGTGTTACAGACAGTTTTTTGGAGGTGGCAAGCCGGCCAGTCTGGCGACCTGCTTAGCCGGACTTGGTGGGAATAGCTGCATCAGGTATATGCTTCGTGCCTTACCCATTTCCAGATACTCGGCCATGAATTTTATCAGCGGTCGCATGGACGGCGAAAAGCCGTAGGTGGCATAGAATTGTCGTGCCAGCAGAATCACTTCAAGGTGAGCATCGGTCAGTTGTATTTCAGCTTTGGCAGCTTCCTGCCTGGCCCGGTTTTCAGACCAGGCAGGAAGTTTTGTCAGATGATTGCGTGTCGTGGCCTCAGTCACCTGAGAAGGTCAATCGTTGCTCATGCCGAGCAGGTGCAGAAGGCTGGTGAACACGTTATAAATCATCACATACAGTGTGACTGTGGCTGATATGTAGTTGCGTTCACCGCCATGAATAATGGCGCTGGTCTGCCACATGATGACTCCCGAAGAAATCAGCAGGAAAATACACGACAGGGCCAGGGCAAGTCCTTGAATTTGCAAGAAAATATTGGCGATGGCGGCAACGAAAGCCATCAGAATACCGACCATCAGGAAACCGCCCATAAAGGACAGTTCTTTGCGGGTTACCAATACGTAACCGGAACAGGCAAGGAATATCAATGCGGTTCCACCGAGCGCGGTTATGACGGGTTCGGCGCCGGAGGTCGCCAGATAAAAACTGATAATGGGTCCCAATGTAAAACCCATCCATCCTGTCAGGGCAAAAACCCAGATCAGTCCGGCAGAGCTGTTTTTGTTCTTTTCAACCATCCACAGGCAGATAAAGAACGGCAACAGTGTCCACAGCCCCATGTACGGTGCATTGACCGCCATTGCCACGCCACACATGATGGCGCTGAACGCCAGCGTCATGGCCAGAAGTGCGTAGGTATTGCGCAGAACCTTGATGACTGAGGGGTCGAGTGTCGTTGTCGAAACAACTGCTTTTTCGTATGCCATGGCTTTTTGAGCCTCCTGATGTTGAATTCTTACGTTGGACATATCTTACAAGCTGTAAGTTTCAAAGCAATGATTACCGTTCGTGATATTGACAATCATTCACTGGATGTCACTCATCCTCGAAAAAGCGCAGAATTTCCTGTCGTTGTGCCAAACCGTCCTGATAGCCCAACTCCAGAAGCTTGCGGCAGAAGCCTTTTGAAAAGAGCAGGTAGCTGGCTGTATTTACACCACCCCCCCTGGCGGTGGCGCCGGTGAGCCGAAGAAACATACGAATACTGCCTGGTAATTCATCCAGAAAATCGCAGGCAATCCTGTCGATGGGCTGGGACGGCAGGATGGCCAGAAATTTTACCGGTTTCAGATCAGTCAGGCCGTGTTTTTCCCGCTCGCTTTCAGATAGATGTTCTGAGAGACGATTGATATTTTTCAATGTTTCCAGGTCGCTTTCTATACTGTCGATAAAGGCGCTACTGAGCATGTGTCCAACGATCTGGGCGATGGAAGGTGAGTGATTAATGGGTGGCGGTCGATTTTTGCCGTTGGGCGAATCACTGACACCGATAACAAACACCTTGTCTGCACCGAGATTCAATGCGGGACTGATCGGTTTGAGTTGCCTGACAGCGCCATCACCAAAAAACTGGTCTTTGATTTGAATCGCCGGGAACAGGAAGGGAATCGCCGAGGAAGCCATGAGGTGGTCAATGGATAGCTCTGTGCGCAAGCCCAGTTGTCGGGACACAGCCCAGGATTCATGGACGTCTGAACCTTCAAAAAAGGTTACCGATTTGCCCGTGCTGTAACTCATGGCCGTAATACTGACAGCGTCGAGCTCCCCACTGTTAATGGCTTCCCGGATATGGCGAAACCGGACATAGTTATCCAGTAACTCCCGCAACGGGGTATTGTCCAGCAGTGCTTTTGGTTTGCCCAGGGCGTAGCCACTGTGAAAAAAAGACAGCAACATGTGAAAACTGTTTTTGAGCACGCCAAAAAGGTCGGTGCGATAAACCTTGGCCGCATCCAGTTGGTGCCAGATGGCTTCCAGTTTTTTGATTCTGAGGCTGAACGGTCCTGCCCGACCAGCAATTGCCAGGGTGTTGATAGCACCGGCTGAGGTGCCACAGATAATCGGAAAGGGGTTTTTAACGTCTTTCGGCAAGGTTTCGGCTACGGCTTTCAGAACGCCGACATGATAGGCGGCCCTTGCTCCCCCGCCGGACAGTACCAGGCCCGCTCTGACTGGCTTGTCGTGTTTACCCATGGTTTATGCCAAAAATGGTTAGTAGATTGGTTTCCGCTATTTTTTGTTATTTGCCCATCAATCCCAGGCTGGCTGGCGAAGCACCAGCCTGAACCCGCACCTGTCAAGGATCGCCGGGAATGGGAATGCTGGCAATGGTTCAGCGGGTAACTATACTGGGCAAATATTCTGCTACCCGCAAGGTGGCTGGCGACAAGGATGTCCCGAATGTTATCTCCCTATCTGTTTGCCGCTGGTATCTTCAGCGTCGCTTTCTGGTCTCAGCTACCGCCCCTTTGGGTGATTTTGCTGTTTGTGCTGGCCGGTTTTCTGCTGCGCCGGTTCTGGGCGCCGCCCAGTTTCCTGTTATTGGGTATGGTGTATGGATGCCTCTGGGGCCAAGGCACATTGTGGCATCAGTTGCCCGATGAGCTTATCGCCACGGATTTTACTGTGCTTGGCGAAGTTTACGGCATTCCGGTGCGCGATGGGCGTCGGGTGCAGTTTAATCTGCGCCTGGAGGAGACTACGACCAACCTCAAGTTGCGGAAACTCCGGCTCAGTTGGTATGGCGATCAGGTGTCTCCACAACCCGGGCAAGTCTGGCAGCTACAGATCCGCTTGCGGCGTCCCAGGGGTTATGTCAATCCCGGTGGTTTTGATTATCAGGCATGGTTGATTCAACAGGGGTTTTCAGCCACAGGCTATGTCAGGGCATCCCCGCAGAACCAGTTGCTCGAGCAGCGCTGGTCCCTTGACCGATTGCGTTTTCAGTTGCAACAAAAGATTGCCGAGAGTCATGTCAACGACGACGCACAGGCACTGATGTCGGCCTTGACGATTGGCGACCGGTCGCACATATCAAAGGATCTGTGGTATCGCCTCTCATTGCTGGGCGTTATTCATCTGCTGGTGGTTTCGGGTCTGCACATCGGTTTCGTGGCGGCGATGGGCTACGGCACCGGGTCGTTGCTCGCCCGGTGTTTTATCCTGATCTGTCGACCGGTCAATGCCCGTTACACGGGGGCTGTCTTTTCCCTCGTTTTTGCGCTTTCTTACAGTGCGCTGGCCGGGTTCAGCCTGCCAACCCAGCGTGCATTGATTATGGTTATGGCCGCGCTGGTTGCCCTTTTGGCAAATCGTTACATTGGCAGGGCCATGATATTTGGCTTGGCGCTGGCTGGTGTCGCGCTGATTGATCCTCTGGCCATCATGGGCGCAGGTTTCTGGTTATCGTTCGGTGCGGTGGCGGGATTGTTGTGGCTGGTTCCGGCCGTGAATCAGATCCCGAAATGGCGGCTGTTTTTTCGGGTGCAGTGGCTGATGTTCCTCCTGTTGATCTTGCCGTTGGCCTTCTGGCAACTGCCGGTGGCCTGGTTCTCGCCATTGGTAAACAGTGTGGCTATTCCCTGGGTCAGCTTTCTGGTTGTACCGCTTTGTCTGCTGGGTGTGGTGATTATCCCTCTCAGCCCGGTTGTGGCTGAATGGTTGTGGTGGTTGGCAGGAAAACAGCTGGAGTGGTTTGTCCTCCTGACAGGCGAGCTCACAGTCCCGGCATGGTTGCCGCTTTATTCACCATGGCCCCTGACTGGACTGTCATTATTTCTGATGAGCTGTATCGCGGGGCTTGTTTTGTTGCCCAGAGGCATTCCCGGTCGCTATCTGGCGATTCCCCTGGCGGTTGCACTGTGTTATTTGCCGACAGCTCGTCAGGTGCCTTTGACTGTCACGGTTCTCGATGTGGGTCAGGGGTTGTCGATAGTGGTACAGACCACGCGGCACACACTGGTCTATGACACGGGGTCGGGCTATGCCGGGGGTTACGATGCGGGCAGTGCCTTGGTCGCGCCGTTTTTGCGGAGGCAGGGTGTGACCGTACTGGATGCGCTGGTAGTCAGTCACAGTGATAACGATCACGCTGGTGGCGTTGCCGGATTGCTGCGCCATTACAGCCCGGTCATGTGGCTGGCCGGCAGTCCTGCCGTTGAAGAGACAGTTCCTGCACCTGAGCAGTGCCGTGCAGGGCAGTCCTGGAGGTGGGACGACGTAGAGTTCCGTATCCTCCATCCCGCCGATTCACGGCAGAAAAACAACAATAATCATTCCTGTGTGCTGGCGATCAGCTATCTCGATCAGGTGATACTGTTGCCCGGCGATATTGATGCATCCGTGGAGCATCAATTGCTGCCACAATTAGAGCAGATGACGGCCGATAAAAAACAGGTTGCCCTGCTGATAGCACCTCATCACGGCAGTAAAACCTCATCTTCGAAACAGTTCCTGGCGGTGATCAGACCGCAGCAGGTGGTATTTTCCGCGGCCTATCGACACCATTTTGGCCATCCTGCCGAGCCGGTGGTGCAACGTTATCTGATGCAGGGCTCTACCGTGTGGAATACCGCAGAGCAGGGTGCATTGACCTTTCGTTGGCAGGACAACGGCGAATTTTCCACGACGGCGCAACGCACGGAGGCCCGTCGCTATTGGTTTTGACACCGGCGAATCCCGTCGTTTTTTTGAACGGCGTCCCGTAAATACCAAAATGGCAGCCAGATTGGGTGTATCCAACGCTTAACAGTTACTGTGCCATTCACTGATTATGGTAAAGTTTTGGCCGATATTAAGGTCTGGGGATAAATGTGTACGAACTGATCATTGCTGGCGGCTGGTTGATGTTGCCAATTCTACTCTCCTCTATCGTCGTGATAGCCATTGCCTTTGAACGCTACTGGACCCTACGCCGCAACAAGGTGGTGCCGCCAACATTACTTGGCCAGGTATGGCACTGGATGAAGCAGAACCAACTGAGCAAGGAGAACCTTCATCAGCTGCGTAGCTCGTCACCACTCGGTACCATTCTGGCGGCGGGTATCAGCAACTCTGGTCACGGTCGTGAAGTCATGAAAGACAGTATCGAGGAAGCCGCGAACCAGGTGATTCACAATCTGGAGAAGAATCTCTCCCCGTTGGGAACCGTCGCCGCCATTGCGCCATTGCTCGGTCTGCTGGGCACAGTTATTGGCATGATCAAGGTGTTTACAGCGATCATGATCGAAGGTACCGGCAATGCCGGAGTGCTTGCCGGCGGTATTTCCGAGGCACTGATTACCACGGCAGCGGGTTTGACGGTAGCTATTCCGGCCCTGGTGTTTCACCGTTTCTTTGAACGGCGGGTCGATAGCCTGGTTGTGGAAATGGAGGACCAGGCCATTAAACTGGTGGATGCAATTCATGGCGACCGGGTGATGCGCAGTGATGAGGCCAGCGCCGGGTGAAGTTCCGCAGGCAGCGAAAACTCGAGAATGGCGTCAACCTGACACCCTTGATTGATGTGGTTTTTCTGCTGCTGATTTTTTTTATGGTGTCCACGACGTTCACCCGGGAATCTCACCTGGTGCTTGATTTGCCGAAGGCGGATGGCTCTCTGGCAGAGTTGCCACCCGACCAGATCGAAGTGCTGATCGATCGGAATGGCGCCTATAGCGTCAATGGACAGTTATTGATCAACCGCCAGACTGATACTCTGATGAAGGCGTTGCAGGATGTTTCTGCCGGCAATACCGATTTGCCACTGATTATTACCGCCGATGCCAATGCAACCCACCAGGCGGTGGTTACAGCGATGGATGCTGCAGGTAGAATGGGCTTTATTCATCTGAAAATCACCACCATACAGCCCGACGGCGAATCCTGAGGAGTCATAGTGGCCACCACCATTCCCGATACCGAACACCCTGAGATGTCCGGTCTCCAGGTCTATTTGCGATTACTTTCCTATCTGAAGAATTACTGGGGTATTTTCCTGCTCAGTATCGTAGGGCTGGTCTTGTTCTCTGCCATGGAAGTGGCGTTTATAGACCTGTTCGGTTATACCGTTAATGTTATCAACACCGTCTCCGGCGAATCAGCTGCCCTGCCAGGTCAGATGACCGATATGGGAAAGGGCTCGACGTCGTGGCTGGCCGGTTTGCTGGGTGGGGATGACGCTCTCGCCGAGAGCCGCTGGATTATCCCTGTGATAATGTTCATGATTGCGGTTACCCGCGGCATCGGTTTTTTTGTGGGTGGTTACTGCATGACCTATGTGACACAGATTCTGGTTCACAATCTGCGCACCCATTTATTCAACAAATACACCACGTTGCCCAGCCGTTTCTTTGATACGAACATGTCAGGCCACCTGATTTCCCGTATTACCTTCCATGTGGCCCAGGTGACCCACGCTGCTACCAATTCGCTCAAAGTCATCATCCGTGAGGGCGCACTGGTGATTGGCCTGATTTCATACCTGTTTTATCTTAACTGGCGACTGGCGGCCATTTTTGTCGTCGTACTGCCGCTCATCGGCGGGGTGGTGGGCTATATCAGCAATCGGTTCAGGTTGCTCAGTCGCCGCATTCAGTCATCGGTTGGCAACGTGACCCATGTGACCCAAGAGGCGGTCAGTGGCTATCGTGAAATGCACCTTTTTGGTGGCGTCGAATACGAACGTGAGCGCATGCACAACGCCAGTAACTACAACCGTCGTCAGCAAATGAAAATGGCCGTGGCGGAGGGCATCAGCACGCCAGTCATCCAGTTGTTGGTTGCGATGGCGTTGTCACTACTGATGTGGCTGGCATTGGATCCCAGTGTGCTGGCCAACATGAGCGGTGGTGAATTTGTCCAGTTTCTTGGTTCAGCTGCATTACTGGCCAAACCGATTCGTCAGTTGTCAGAGGTAAACAGCAACGTTCAGAAGGGCATCGCGGCTGCGGGCACCATTTTTTCCACTCTCGATGAACCGGATGAGCCGGATCTCGGCACGGTCGAGAAGGCGCGAGTGGATGGGCATTTTCAGTTCAAAAACGTCAGTTTTGCCTACTCGGAAGAGGCTGGTAACGTGCTGAACGGAATTGATCTGGTGGTCAGGCCGGGTGAGGTGATTGCGCTGGTGGGGCAGTCCGGCAGTGGCAAAACCACGTTGGTGAATCTCATTCCCCGTTTTTACAATCACCGTGAAGGAACGATTTTGTTGGACGGGATTGATATACGGGACTACACCCTCGATAACCTGCGCAGCCATATCGCCCTGGTGTCCCAGAACGTAACGCTCTTCAATGACACGATTTACAACAATATTGCCTACGGTGCGCTGGGTGAAAACCCATCGTCGTCGGTGCGCGAGGCGGCCAGTGCCGCACACGCACTGGAATTTATCGAGCGGCTTCCGGACGGTTTTGATACCCAGATTGGTGATGAGGGCATCATGCTGTCCGGTGGCCAGCGGCAGCGGTTGGCGATTGCCCGCGCATTGCTGAAAAATGCCCCAGTGCTGATTCTGGATGAGGCGACCTCGGCTCTCGATACTGAATCCGAACACCACATCCAGAAAGCCCTCGAACAGGTGATGAAAGGGCGTACCACGTTCGTCATTGCCCACCGCCTCAGTACCATCGAGAACGCCGATCGTATTATGGTGATGGACCAGGGACGGATTATCGAACAGGGCACCCACAGTGAATTGTTGGCCATGAACGGTCGCTATGCACAGTTGCATAAAAAGCAATTCAATGACGAACCCCATCAGGCTATCTGATCGGGTACCGCCGCCATGAATATCCGTCTGTCACTGGAAAGGGCCTGGTACAGGCCAGTGAGCTGGGCCCTGTTACTGTTGCCTTTATCCTGGTTATTCCGGGCTGTCAGCAGTGGCCGACGTTTTTATTACCAGCGGATTAACCCCACTTGTCCCTTGCCGGTCCCCGTGATTGTGGTGGGTAATATCAGTGTCGGCGGTACTGGAAAAACCCCGTTACTGGCCGCACTGGTGGTTATTTTTCAGGCGCAGGGTTACCGGCCGGGTATTATCAGTCGTGGTTATGGCGGTTCAGCAACCCATTATCCGCAGCAGGTTACCGACACCTCTACAGCGGAGACCGTCGGTGACGAACCCCTGCTGCTGTCATCGCTGTGTCCGGTGGTGGTGGACCCGAACCGTTATCGGGCGGCCCGATACCTGCTGGAAAATACCGGCTGCAACCTGATTTTTAGCGACGACGGTTTGCAGCATTACCGACTGCCCCGGAATATTGAAATCGTGGTGATGGACGGTGAGCGCGGCACAGGCAATGGCCATTGCCTGCCTGCGGGGCCACTGCGGGAACCATTTTCGCGGCTGCAGACGGCAGACTTTGTGGTGGTAAACGAAACGGTAGCCAGTCTGGGGATTCCTCACCAGGGAACCTTCAAGTTGTCACCCGTGCATTTCCGGCAACTGGCCACTGGCACATCGGTGGCTGTCGGCAGTTGGTCCCTCGGTCGCAGGGTACATGCTGTTGCCGGGATCGGAAATCCCGCCAGATTTGCCCATACCCTGACATCACTGGGGTTCGAGCCGATTCTCCACCCGCTACCAGACCACCACCGGTTTACGGGAGAGGAATTGTGTTTTGACGATGGGCTGCCGGTTATTATCACAGCAAAAGATGCGGTAAAGTGCGTTGCCGATAGCAGTGATAATGTCTGGGTGCTGGATGTACAGGCCGAACCCGATCCACCATTTATCGAGCGATTGATGCGGGATGTCAGGCGCCTGACTGAAACGGCCAATACCACCCCGTAATAACGCCATAGAACGTACTTGCAGAACAAAGTACTTACAAAAAAGTACCCCCTGAAAATGAATGAGTTGCTATGACCTTTACTGTTGTAATTCCCGCCCGATTTTCCTCCACTCGCCTGCCGGGCAAGCCGCTGCAGGATATCGCCGGCAAAACCATGATTCAGCGGGTTTACGAACAGGCCCGGCAGAGCAGCGCTGACCGGGTGATTGTCGCCACGGATCATCAGCAGATTGCCGATGAGGTGACCCGGTTTGGCGGTGAGGTCTGCATGACATCTCCAGATCATCCGTCCGGGACTGACCGTTTGCAGGAAGTGGTGGCCCAGCACGGTTTTGCCGAGGATCATGTGCTGGTCAATGTGCAGGGTGATGAACCGTTGATTCCCCCCTCAGTCATCGAACAGGTGGCCGCAAACCTCATCAATAACACCGTCGCGGGGATCGCAACGCTTTGCGAACCGATCACGGACGAGGCGAGTTTTAACAATCCCAATGTGGTCAAAGTGGTTACGGACCATCAGAGCATGTCACTGTATTTCAGTCGCGCACCGGTGCCCTGGCCACGGGATTTTTCTGATGACCGGGTGGCGGCCATGTCTGCCATCCTGCAACCGATGCGGCATATCGGTATATACGCGTACCGGGTCGGTTTGCTGAACCGGTTCGTACAATGGCCGGTGGCACCCATTGAGGCGCTGGAGTGCCTCGAACAGTTGCGCTTCATGTGGAATGGCGAGCGGATTCACGTGGCCAGAGCCGTGGCCGATGTGCCCGGTGGCGTTGATACCGAGCAGGACCTGCAGCGGGTCGTCGCGATTTTCAGAGGGATGTCAGAATGAAACAACTGCGTGTGTTATTTGTCTGTCTGGGTAATATCTGTCGATCACCGACTGCCCACGGAATTTTTGAGAGACGGGTGGCCGAGGCGGGCTTGCAGGACCGGATTCTGATTGACTCCGCCGGTACCGGTGATTGGCACGTAGGACGCTCGCCAGACTCAAGAGCCAGTGCGGCTGCACTGAAGCGCGGTTATGACCTGAGCCACCTGCGGGCCCGTCAGGTGCGGCCTGAGGATTTCCTGGAGTTCGATTATCTGCTCGCCATGGATCAGCAGAACCTCTGGGATTTGCAGGCACTGGCCCTGCCTGAGTTTGCCGGTCATCTCGGCCTGTTTCTCGGTTTCGGCAACAGCCCCCTGAAAGAGGTGCCTGACCCCTACGCCGGTGGCGAAGAGGGATTTGAAGCAGTGCTGGATCTGGTGGAGGATGCCACTACTGGTTTATTGGCTCATCTGCGCGGGCAACTGGATTGATGCTCGATATTCAGGCCGCCGTTTCGCTGCAACCCTACAACACGCTGTCCCTGCCTGCCACGGCGGAGTTTTTCTGCCGGATCAACACCCGTGAAGACCTGTTCGAAGCACTGGAATGGGCTCGCCAGAAACATATTCCGGTAACGCCATTGGGTGGTGGCAGCAATCTGGTACTGGTCGATGATCTACCGGGTCTGGTACTGCAAATAGCCATTCCGGGCATCGCCCTGGCTCCCGGTTCAGAGCTGGGCGAGCAGCGCAATATTCACATCGGTGCTGGTGAAAACTGGCATCAACTGGTGTTGTACACTCTTGAAAAAGGCTGGTACGGCCTGGAGAACCTGTCCCTTATTCCGGGCCTGGCCGGTGCGGCACCGATTCAGAATATCGGTGCCTATGGCATTGAATTGAGCGAACTGTTTCACTCTCTGGAGGCGGTCCATCTGCCCACCGGTGAGTTGCATACCATGCAGGCCGATGACTGCCGTTTTGGCTATCGGGACAGTCTGTTCAAACAGGCGGGCCGCAACCAATATGTGATTACCGCCATCACGCTATCCTTGTCTGTCCGTCCGCATTTGCGCCTGAGCTATCCAGCCCTGCTACAGGCCCTGGAAGGCCGCGATGCAGCATCGCTGACGCCCGCCATGGTCTCAGCGGCGGTCTGTGAGGTACGGTGCAGCAAACTGCCTGACCCCGCCAGTCTGCCGAATACCGGAAGTTTTTTTAAAAACCCGGTCGTGACGGAGGATCAGGCAGCTGCACTGCGTCAGCAGTTTCCCAATATCGTGTGCTACCCCCAGACAGATGGTACCGTCAAACTGGCCGCTGGCTGGTTGGTTGAGCAGGCTGGCTGGCGCGGTGTGACGCGCGGCAGGGTGGGCGTTCACGACCGCCAGTCGCTGGTGTTGGTCAATTTTGGTGATGGCACCGGTGCCGAGTTACTGGCACTGGCAGAAGAAATCAGTGACTCAGTACAGCAAAAGTTTGCCGTGGCGCTGGAAATCGAGCCGACGATATACCCGGCCCCAGTGAAGAAACCCCTTTGAATGTTCAGCCATGAATCAACCCGACCTGTTTGCCGCCAATCCCGATCCGCTCGATATCGAGCTGCCCGGTGGCGCCCTGCGTTACTGGCCGCGGTTGATAGCTGCGCCGTCGGCGGATCGGTGGCTGGCGCTACTGATGGAGCAGGTGGCCTGGGAGCAGAGCGAGATTGTCATCGCCGGTCACAGGCTGAAAATTCCCCGTCTCAATGCCTGGTATGGCGACGCCGGTGCCGATTACCAGTATTCCGGGCGCCAGTTCAAAGCCATTTCCTGGCTGCCGGTACTGCTTGAAATCAGGCAGCTGGTTGAGGCGGCGGTGGGGCACAATTTCAACAGTGCTCTGCTCAATTTGTATCGGGATGGCCGCGACAGCGTTGATTGGCACAGTGATGACGAACCGGAGTTGGGAGAAAACCCGCTGATAGCCTCATTGAGTCTGGGCGCAGTGCGGCCTTTTCAGTTGCGGCACAAAACACGAAAGGAATTGTCGATGCGAACACTGGAACTGGAGCAGGGCTCATTGCTGTTGATGAGCGGGGCATTACAACACCACTGGCGGCACAGACTGCCGAAACTCGCCACAGCTGTGGGCCCGCGAGTGAACGTGACTTTTCGCAACGTGGTTTATAGTCAACCGAAAAGCGCGGTGGTAGGCTAGATGGAATTTCAGGGTTTCCGCAATGACCACTAACGAGGCATGCAAGACCGTTCTGGTTGTCGACGACCACGACCTTATTCGCATGGGAATCTGCAAGTTGTTGGCAGAAGTGCCGGGTATCACCGTGATTGGTCAGGCCGCCAGCGGTGAAGAGGCCATTACCCGGGTTCGAGAGTTATCCCCCGATATTGTCTTCATGGACGTACGGATGCCGGGTATCGGTGGGCTGGAAGCCACCGAGCGCATTCTGTCTCACTATCCGAAAACCCGGGTTATCGTGGTCAGCGCCTTCAATGATGATTTTTACCCTGCTTCGCTTTTAAAGGCCGGTGCCTGCGGTTATATCACCAAAAAAGCGGACTGTGATCAGATCAAGGCAGCGGTGGAAACCGCCCTGAGCGGTGGCATCTATGTCAACCCGGAGCTGGCCCAGATAATGGTGGCCAACGGCATGAAATCCGGTGGCAAAACCTCACCGCTGTCGCGCCTCTCTCAGCGTGAACTACAGATTGCGGCGCTGATTACCAGCGGTATCCGCGCCAAGGATGTGGCAAAAACCCTCTTTGTCAGCCCCAAGACCATCAATACCTACAAATATCGTATTTATGAAAAGCTCGGTGTCAGCAACGATGTTGAGCTGACCCTGGCAGCGGTAAAATACGGTCTGGTAGACCCCTCCGAACTGATCTGATCCGCTGTACAATGGCCCCATGCCTTTCGATCATCAGCCGTTTCTCAAACAACTGACCCAGCGTCCAGGCATCTATCAGATGATGGGTGAGGACGGCGCTGTGCTCTATGTTGGCAAGGCAAAAAACCTGCGTAAAAGGGTGGCAAGCTATTTCAGAGCTACCGGGCTGACCCCGAAAACGGCTGCTTTGGTGAGCCGTATCGCCAACATTGATGTCACCATTACCCAGACAGAAATAGAGGCGCTGTTGCTGGAACAGAATCTGATCAAGCAAAACCGGCCGCCATTCAATATCCTGCTGCGGGATGATAAATCCTATCCCTACCTGTTTTTGTCCGACCGGGATACCTATCCCCGGCTGGCCTTTCATCGGGGCAGCAAGCGACAGGCTGGCCGTTATTTCGGGCCATTCCCCAGTGTTCAGGCCGTTCGGGACAGCCTGAATTTTTTGCAGAAAACCTTTCGAGTGCGCCAGTGCGATGATAATTTCTTTCGCAATCGCTCCCGACCCTGCCTGCAATACCAGATCAATCGCTGCACCGCCCCCTGCGTGGAGCTGATTTCTGAGGAGGATTATCAGCGCGATGTACGACACACCCAGATGTTCCTCGAGGGCAAGAACGACAACCTGATCCGCGAGCTGGAGGCCGACATGAACGTGGCCGCGGAAGCGCTGGCATTTGAGCGGGCCGCATTGCTGCGTGATCAGATGGTGGCACTGCGCACCATTCAGGCCGAACAGGTGGTGGAGTCCGGCAGCAGCCATATCGACGTGGTGGCCGCCATGCTGGTGGGAGACCAGTGCTGTGTGCACGTACTCTATATCCGTCAGGGGCGAATCCTCGGCAGCCGAAGCTATTACCCGAAGGTGCCGCTTGCAGCGGATGCCACCGAAGTGCTGACAGATTTTCTGCCGCAGTTCTATCTGCGCGACAGTGGCCGGGGTGATTTTCCACGCGAGATTGTCGTCAATCAAGCGCTGCCTGACAGTACTCTGCTGGCCTCGGCGATTTCCGAGGTGGCCGGCCACCGGGTACTTCTCAAGCACCGGGGTCGCAGCACCCGGGCCCAATGGGTTGAACTGGCCGAGCGCACTGCCAGCCAGAACCTGAACGGTCGCATCGCCTCACGCAAAACCACCCAGCAGCGACTGGAGGCATTACAGCAACTGCTGCAACTGGCGGCGCCGCCTGAGCGGATCGAATGTTTCGATATCAGCCACAGCAGTGGGGAAGATACGGTCGCTTCCTGCGTGGTATTTGATAGTGGCGGGGCGCTGAAATCGGATTATCGGCGAATGAACATCAAGGATGTCGCTGCCGGGGACGACTATGCCGCAATGGAGCAGGCGTTGGTGCGCCGCTATACCCGCATTCAGAAAGAGGAGGGTAAACTACCAGATATTCTGCTGATCGACGGCGGCAAGGGGCAGATGCGCAGAGCGGTTGCCGTGCTGGCCGAGCTGGGCGTGATTGATGTGCAGGTAGTGGGCGTCGCCAAGGGACCCACCCGCAAAGCGGGTTTTGAAACCCTGTTGCTGCCGCAGGATGGCCTCGAACTGGAACTGGAATCCCAGTCCTCGGCCCTGCTGCTTATCCAGCAAATCCGCGATGAGGCCCACCGCTTCGCGATTACCGGCCACCGCCAGCGCCGCGATCGCAAGCGTCGCACCTCGACGCTGGAGGGGATTGAGGGGGTTGGCCCAAAACGGCGCAAGGAGTTACTGCGGTTTTTCGGAGGCTCCCAGGAGGTTGTGCGGGCCAGCGTAGCTGAACTGATGCGCGTGCCCGGTATTAGCAGGAAAGTGGCCGAAACTATTTACAGCACCCTCCACAATGAGTAACTTGGGCGGGTCTTCAGCGCCCGGACTGCAGTAAAACCTATCATGTGGAATCTCCCTAATATCCTCACCCTGTTACGTATCGCGCTTATCCCTATTTTTATCGGTGTGTACTACCTGCCCTGGGAAGGTCGCCACCTAGCCAGTGCTGCCATTTTTGGTATCGCCGCCGGTACCGACTGGCTCGATGGCTACCTGGCCAGAAAACTCGACCAGTTCACCCCATTCGGCGCGTTTCTCGACCCTGTAGCGGACAAACTGATCGTGGCTTCGGCCCTGATTATGCTGCTGGAATCCCACGCCAATGTGCTGTTTGCACTGCCCACTCTGGTGATCATAGGCCGTGAAATCGTGATTTCCGCCCTGCGGGAGTGGATGGCAGAACTGGGCAGCCGCACCAGTGTGGCTGTGTCCTATCTTGGGAAAGTGAAAACTACCCTGCAAATGATCGCCATTGCCATATTGCTGGCGATTGATCCGGTGCTTTATCCGGTGCTGGATCTGATGGGCATCGGCCTGCTGTACGTGGCGGCTCTGCTGACCCTGTGGTCCATGCTGATCTACCTCAAAGCAGCCTGGCCTGAATTGTCCAAAGTCTCCTGAGGGTGAGTGGTGACGCAACACCGGCGTTATTTCCCCCACAGCGAAAAAGAGGTTGCTTCTCGACGGTCAATCCATAGAATACCCGCCTTCTTTACTGTTCTTTGAAAATCCCGTCGGGTACAATCCCGCATCCAAAAGGCGCGGTGGCAGAGTGGTCATGCAGCGGACTGCAACTCCGTTAACGCCGGTTCGATTCCGACCCGCGCCTCCATTTTCAACCGTTAAACGTAACACCGCCGTTTGATCGTCCAGCCCGATAAACCTCCAGACCATCAATCGTCAATTGCGTAAGCGAAAGCAGTAACAGCCGGAACAAGCCCATCCTCGAACATGCCCGGATGGCGAAATTGGTAGACGATGAGCAGGATGCTCGAGTGTCGCGAAAGGCAGGAGCCGAGAGCGACCGCAAGGACCAGCACAACGTGCTGGCAACCTTCAGGCAACATCAGTAATAAAGCCCATCCCCGAACATGCCCGGATGGCGAAAT
>DDNV01000065.1:21859-25895 GCA_002341315.1 Cellvibrionales bacterium UBA2511 | reverse complement strand
CCGGATGGCGAAATTGGTAGACGCAAGGGACTTAAAATCCCTCGGAGGGTAACCTCCGTGCCGGTTCGACCCCGGCTCCGGGCACCACTAAAATCAATAATTTAGGTTCTACTTACTTGATTATTCGCCTCCCAATCTTGTTTTTACAAACTCAAAAGTAGACTTAGAGTAGGCGGTATAAATGCGTCATTGGCCATGGCCTATAACCGGTCCAATGGGCTAGAAGTTCCCGCGTAATGCTGCCCCAGCACATGGGTATATATTTGAGTGTTGTCAAATCCCGCTCTCGGTTTATACTCAGTCGATGCGCGTTATCATGCCAACCGAAAAAAATAATATAAATAAAACAGGTTGTTACAGGTTCGCGAGAAAAAATAATGAGGTCCTATTATTTTAGATAATAGGAAAAACTCGCTTTATTCTGAAAGGAATCGGATATGCCTCAATTTTCTATTCTGTATCAATCCGTTATCAAAAAGTGCCGAATATCAGCTTTGGCAAAGCGCGCGTGCGCGATATACAAATGTTAGGCGAATAAAGTACCTATGAAGCTAGATGATATCCAAAAGAAATTTCATGAAGAAGTTAGGTATGTCGATGATACGGCACAAATTCTTCTGAAGGGACATCTTGTCGCAGAAGATCTGATGAATCAGGCCCTTGAAGCATTCGTTCTGCACGGCGAGTATGTTGAAGATTCTCGTCTACAATTCAACCAAAAGTTAGAGTTGTGTAAAGCCATTTCCGTAAGTGACAACAAAAACAACATGTGGAATCTAATTAAAAAGATAAATGTATTGAGAAATGCGCTATCTCACTCTCTAAATCCAGATCGAAGAAGAAAGGCAGTAAAATCATTGGCGTCTATCTATGATCAGGAGTTTGATCCTAAAACGAGGGATATAGAAGGTATGTCAGAGGAAGCAGCTTTGTGCTTGGTTGCAATAACCGGATCGCTAGGCTACCTGCATAGCTTTTTGTCTGAAGCCAAAAGATTCGAAAATATAGTTAAAAATATGAACAACTTAATGAATAAGGGGGCGCTGTAGGGTGTCGCCTAACAAGCCGCTCAAATATGTTCCGGCCACGAAAAACGTGGCCTCCACCGGACTCGCTAACGCTCGCCGTTTAGCGGGGCGTTGGGCGTCAATTCCAAACATCATCGCAAGAGAATCAAATGTCATATAAAACACTAATCGGCAATATCACGTTATTAATTTCTGTGGCGTTGTTTTCAGTGCCGTCATTTGCCGCAGAGAAAAAAATCGGTGTTTTGGTCTACGACAAAGTATTGAGTAGTGATGTAACCGCACCAGCAGAAGTGTTTGGGGTTGCTACACGAAAGTCGTGGTTTTCTGACTATGAAGTGATTTTGATAGGCGTAGATAAAGATGCTCCCGTAATCACCACCGAGGAGGGAATCCGTTTGACGGTTGATAAAACAATCTATGACACCCCCAAATTGGATGCACTAATCGTAACCAGTTCGTATGTCATGGATACGCTTTTTGAAAATAGTGATCTTACGAAGTTTCTAAAATCACAAGCCAAAAACGTTTCATGGTTGGCAAGCAATTGCTCCGGCGCATTTTTATACGCTCACGCAGGGTTACTTGATGGCTACACAGCAACTACGTGGGCAGGTGGCGAAAAGCAGTTGCAGAGAGAATTTCCTAAAATCAACGTTATTGAAGACCGTAACGTGGTTGTAGACCGCAACAGAATTTCCAGCAATGGAGGGATCCCGTCTTACCAAGCCGCCTTGGTTTTGCTTACTCAAATGAGTAGCGAGAGAAAGGCCAAAGAGGTATTTGAAACGATCCAACTGAATCGTCTCATACCCTGGTCTGAGGTAACGCGGTATTTACCCGAACAATGAACAAGGTATAAACGCACGTGCATTTCTTATCACCGAGCTTCGGCATGTTGCCGCCCAACAAATCAATGCAGTGGATATTTGACCCGCTGCCCATTTTTGCTGCCGCAAAAACAGTCATCGGCTCAAATGCCGCTGATTTCAGGCGTTAAAGCGCCAAAATCGAGGCATGGCGGCCATTACCAATCCGTGTCAAAATTGACAAATACACGAACGAGAGGTTTCTCCCATGAATCTCCAGCAGATTGAGGACGAGGCGCTCCACCTCCCTAAGGATGAGCGGGTTCAGTTGGTCCGGCGACTGGTATTGAGTCTGGAGTCTCCGTCAGAGGAAGAACTCAGGTCAGATTGGTTGCTTGAGGCCCAACGAAGGGCCGAGGAGCTCGATAGTGGCTCAGTTCAGGCTGTGCCTGGTAAGGATGTTATGAAGAAGGCTCGAGCTTTGATCAAATGAACTATTCTTTTCACCCGGCAGCGGAAGCCGAGTTTTTGGAATCAGTTGGTTATTACGAATCAAAAGTTCCGGGATTAGGTGGAGCCTTGATAGAGGAATTTGAGGCCCTAGCCAATCTAATTAGCGAGTCACCGAAAGGCTGGCAGGTCGAGTTGCCGCCAGGTATTCGCAGAGCGCCCCCTTCACCGCTTTCCACTATCCGTCGTTTACCGGGAAAGGCCCGATGGTTTTCAGGTTCTGGCTGTTGCCCATGACCGGCGACGTCCGCAGTACTGGCTTGGTAGGCTTTAACAATCGGCTGCACGGTGACCAATTTCCCGCCGCTTCGCGGCTCCAAATCGGCGCGTGAGGCGGGCGTTAGCCAATACGTAGAAAGGAATTATGGCAGGAATATTTAGCTTCAAATGTTCATGTTGGGGGAAGCAACACGAAGGATCTCCAAGCTTCGGATTTAAGGCTCCCGATCCTTGGTTGGGCCAACCTGACGAAATTAAAGAGCAGGGAAAAATTGGAGATCATAAGTGGGGACAGATACAACTTTTATCGCATGTGCCGCAAAGGTAATGGTTGGGATAATGCACCAAAGAAATCGTTCTTCTGGATTTACCCTCAATAGCTAGACACGGCTGGGCTATGCTTGGGTTTTCCGCAATTTTCGCTACACCTCAACCCGGTTTCTGCCACGCTCTTTTGCCCGATAGAGTGCCTCATCGACCCGTTGGGCCAATGACTTGACGTTCTCGTGGGGGGCAAGCTCTACCACCCCGAAACTGGCAGTGATGCTGCCGAGCTTTTTGAATTGATGGCTGGCAATGGCCTGTCGTAACTTTTCGGCGACGTCTTTTGCCGTGTTTAACCCGGTTTGCGGCAGCAATACCATAAATTCTTCGCCGCCCCAGCGACCATGGACATCAATGCCGCGGATGTTGTTGTTGACCAGGCTGGCCACTGTTTTCAATACCGTGTCACCGGTATTGTGGCCGTAACGATCGTTGACCTGCTTGAAGTGATCGAGGTCATACATGAGCAGTGCAAGCGGGGTCTGGTAGCGGTTGGCACGTTCTATCTCGTGTTCCAGCAGGCGGTCGAATTCCTGCCGGTTATTAATGCCGGTGAGACCGTCAGTAATGGCCATAATGCGCACCTGCTCTTCGGCATGGATGCGTTGGGTGATATCCAGAAGTATTCCAGTCCAGATAATGGAGCCGTCCGGTTCCTTCTCTGGTGTGGCGCGGGACTCGATCCAGCGAATAGAGCCATCGATATGCCGGATGCGAAACTCTGCATGAAAGTGCGACAGGGTCCTTGCGGATTCCTCGGTTTTGCGCTCGATTTCGGGTGCATCCTCCGGAAGAACGCGGGAGGCTATATGGTCTACGTCGGTACCGGACAATTCCTCCTGTGCCAGACCGCCCAGTGCAGCGAAACCCTCACTGAAATAGGGGAAACTGCGCATACCATCCGGGGCTATACGGTACTGATACAGTGCGCCGGGTACCTGGCTGGCGATGCGCTCAAGCAGTTCCTTGCTCTGCCGGAGCCGCTCCTCGAAGGACTTGCGTACCGTGGTGTCCCTGACAATGCAGAAAACCAGGTTCTCGCCATTATAGAGCGCGCCATTGGTGCTGACCTCCGCATCGGTAATAGTGCCGTCCTTGCGGCGGTGCCGGGTGTCAAAATGTGCGCTTGAATTGTCGGCGGACAGA
>DDNV01000065.1:19943-21725 GCA_002341315.1 Cellvibrionales bacterium UBA2511 | reverse complement strand
AGTTCCTGCTCGCTGAACCGGATATCCCAGTCCCACACGTGAAGGCTGCCCACTTCTTCGAGCGTATAGCCGAGCATGTCGGCATAACGCTGGTTGGCCCGGTACACACTGCCATCTCGTCTGAGTACCACCATGGCGTCTCCGGATTGTTCGAACAGGACGGTCCAGAGTATAGTTTCTGTGGTTGCGTGGTCTGTCAGTGGTTTCAAGCTCAGGCCCCGGTTGTCCAAAATCAAAACCTGCAGAGTTCCAGGCTGTTTTGTTATTCGAGCAGGATACCTAGCAAAAGTACAGGAACAAAGCGCTTACGCCTGTTTGTGGACCTGCGGTCATCCACCAGACGTCCTTGCCCGGGAACTGCCTGGTCTCGCGTCAGCATGTTGAGGAGTAATCAATGAGGCAACTGTCAAAATCCCTGTTTATCTCGCACGGCGGTGGACCGTTACCGTTATTGGGAGATTCTGGACATGTTGAGATGGTGTCCTGCCTGCAGGGTATTGCTGCGACCATCCCTAAACCCGATGCGCTCGTGGTCGTCAGCGCTCACTGGGAAGAAAAAATGCCAACGATTACGGCAGGACGTTTTCCCGCCCTGATATACGACTACTTCGGATTTCCGCCTGAGTCATACGAGATCAGGTATCCCTGTGCTGGCGATCCATCTCTGGCGACTGACATTCATCGCATGCTTGGTGATTATGGGCTAGCCGCGCAACTGGATGAGAACAGGGGTTTCGATCACGGTGTTTTCGTGCCTCTCAAAATCATGTACCCGGATGCCGATATTCCCTGTGTTCAGCTGTCTCTGGTGAACACTTTGGATGCTTCGCTTCATATCGATATTGGAACTGCGCTGCAGGGGCTAAAAAAACAGAATGTATTGGTCATCGGTTCCGGGTTTTCGTTTCATAACCTGAAAGCCTTTTTCGTGCCCGAGAGTGCCGAATCCCGGCAACTCAATCACTCATTTGAAAAGTGGTTGTACGACGTTTGTGCTGGTGATCAATATTTGGAGGAGGAGAGGCGAGATCTGTTGGTGGATTGGGAAGAGGCACCCGGTGCCCGATTTTGCCACCCGAGAGAAGAGCATCTTTTGCCTCTTCACGTGTGCTATGGCCTTTCTCAAACTCCCTGTACAGAACGATTTGAACTCACTGTCATGAACAGGAAGTCGAGCATGTATCTGTGGTGATCTGTCTTCTGACAGGATGCTGCTGATAGCCACCAATTTTCCATTGCACTGCACATTTGCCGCAGGGCGGATTATTGGGCATATTGCGAGCCCCCCCATCTACTGTTGAAGGAAATCGAGAGTGACGAGCAACCATGCTTTCTATTTATATGCCGCAGTGATGCTGCTGGCTGGCCTGGGTATACCTGTCATGGCAGCATTGAACGGCGGCCTCGGTGCAAAATTACAAAATCCGGCCCTGGCAACAACCATTCTTTTTGTCGTCGGTGGCCTGCTATCTATTGTTTACCTGATCGCTTCTGGCAGCCTGCCAAAGTCCGTGCCAACTCATATCCCGGTCTACTACTATTTCGGTGGCGCATTCGTCATTTTTTATATATTGACCATCACCTGGATTGCGCCAAAATTTGGTGTGGGCAATGCCGTTTCATTCGTCCTGCTTGGACAGATTGTATCGATGGCAGCCATTGATAATTTCAGGCTTTTCGGTGCGCCGTACAACCCGGTAAATCTGGTTCGGTTTGCCGGCCTGATCCTGATGGTAATTGGTGTTTTTCTTGCAGTTCGGCGTTAGCCGCAATAAGTGAGAT
>DDNV01000065.1:19376-19875 GCA_002341315.1 Cellvibrionales bacterium UBA2511 | reverse complement strand
TAGCCGCAATAAGTGAGATAAGAGATTAAGTGATCGGGTTAAGCCTATCCCGTTGCTACTTGTGACCAAGTGGGTTTATGGCCCAAGATGTTGACTTGTATCGGTCACTTACATCGCTTTTGGAGCTTACTAAATGCGTGTTTTTGCCAATCCAGTTGGTGCCGGCTCTCTCTGGTTCGATAACCTTGCCACGGCTGACGGAACCCCCGTCGCCTACGATCCCCAGGCGCGGGCTTTTTTGCCGATGCCACCGTTCTGTGCCAATCGGGACAGAATTGGCTGCAACTGGATAGCGCCGGACGAGGGAACATTCTGCCGATCCTGTGCCATGACGGCGCTGGCTCCTGATCCTTCGATCACCCATGCCATCCCCAACTGGGCGCAAACCGAGGCGGCCAAGCGGTGGGTGCTGGATAATCTGGGGCGCTGGCATTGGTTTCGTCCCGAGGATCCGGGTGCGCGGCCTGTATTTCATCTGCTCGCTGAAGGTCCCACCCCT
>DDNV01000065.1:12781-19217 GCA_002341315.1 Cellvibrionales bacterium UBA2511 | reverse complement strand
GGAAGGTCCCACCCCTGTTGCGATGGGGCACGTTGAAGGTGTGGTGACCATCAGTGTGGCAGAGGTGGACCCGGTGCTGCTCACTACCCGTCGTGAAGCGCTGGAGGAGCCTTATCGCACCATGATAGGCCACATGCGCCACGAGATTGCCCACATGCTCTGGTGGCGGCTCAGTCTTCGTGAGGATTTTCTCGATGCATTCCGGAACATGTTTGGCGATGAGCGGGTGGACTATGTCGTGGCGCTTCAATACCACTATGAGAATGGTCCGCCACCAAACTGGAGGCAGCACTACCTGACCAGTTACGCATCCACACATCCCCATGAAGACTGGGCAGAAACGGTGGCACACCTGCTGCACCTGACGGACATTGCCGACAGTTTCGTGGCCACCGGTCTGTCATCGCCGCAGATACCTCACGCTGGCTGGGATCCGTATTCGGAGCCCGATGCCGAGCGGCTGATCCAGATCGCGGCGGCGCTTACCGTGGGCATCAACCACGTCAATCGTTCCATGGGCCTATCGGATCTTTACCCGTTTGTGCTGTCAGACCACGCCCGTTACAAGCTGGCATTTGTTCATAATTGGCTGAGACGGGGTGCTCAGGGCCTTTAAATGTAGCGAGCTGGAGAAAGCTCGGACTTAAGCGGGAATCCACACTGTGGCCTTCACGGCAGATGTACAGGCTGCCCTGACAATAGGGCGATGAAGTCGTCACCGGTCAACAGGCGATTTCGAACGGTCAAAGGGGAATTGAATGATAGGTGATCGCAAGGTAAATATCTTTTATGACGAGGTGATGCTTGGCCATGATCCACAGGTAGATCTGCCCTTCATTCCCAGTCGGGTCGAGAAGCGTGTCAGGACCGTCCTGCAGGAACTGAAGTTCAAATGGAGTTACCCAGAGCACCCCGGGCGGTTGAGTGCTGTCAAAACCTATCTCGATGAGAATCCTGTTTCCGGCACTCACTTCGCCTCGGGCCCCAGTGCCACCTACGAACAGTTAAGCCGCGTGCACACGACTTCCTACCTGGATCATATTTTCTCACTGGCAGGCGAAAGCGCCTGGCTGGACAGAGATACCACCGCTGTTTCACCCGGCAGCATTGACGCCGCCACCGCAGCGGCCGGCAACGCCATCGCCGCAGTGGAAAGCGTGATCAACAAGAAATCACAAAGTGCTTTCGCCCTGGTGCGGCCTCCGGGCCACCACGCCGAGCCGGTTCGAGCCAGGGGTTTCTGTCTGCTGAATAATGTTGCGGTGGCGGCGGCCCACGCCCAGGCCAAGCTGGGTTGCGAGCGCATTCTGATCATTGACTGGGATGCACACCACGGCAATGGCACCCAGGATATATTCTGGGCGGATGCTGATGTGCTGTTTTTCGATACCCATTGCGCCGCACCTTTTTATCCCGGTTCCGGCCATCTTGACGAAGTGGGTGCCGGGCTCGGCGAAGGCTACACGATCAACGTGCCGCTTCCGGAAACCACCGGTGATATTGCTGTCGAGAAAGCCTTTCGTGAAATCCTGCGTCCGGCCGCCGAGCGGTTTAAACCCGATCTGGTTCTGGTCTCCGCCGGCTTTGATCCTCACCATAATGATATGGCCATGAACCTGACCTATGACGGCTTCAAGGTCCTCACGCGTATCGTTCAGGATATCGCCGACCAGCACTGTGATGGCAGACTTGTGTTTGTGCTGGAAGGCGGCTACAACCTGACATCGCTTTCACGCGGTGTTCACGCAGTGCTGGAGGTGCTGGCGGGAGGTGATGCACCAGAAATTCTGGAGTGTGGTGTGAAAGAAGTGATGGCGGCGGCAGAATTTCATCGCACGGCGTTTATCGACGATGATTGAAATCCGCGCCTGAATCGGCGAGTACAGGGACAGCTTTCCAAGTTTAATTTTTCCAACATTTTCTGTTTCTTCAATTTACAGCAGGTTTCGGTTTCCCGCCCATCAGTTGCACCCATGCTGGCATTTTTATAGAATGCGAATGATTCTCATTAATAGTTTATATGGGGAATAATTTCCTGATTCTAGGAGCATCCCGTGCCCGGCACTGAGTTGGCTCACCAAGCCAGAATACATACCCTGTACAACGACCATCATGGTTGGCTGCGTGGCTGGCTGAGCAAGAAACTCGGCTGTACCGAGCGAGCTGCAGACCTGATGCATGATACCTTCCTGCGCCTGCTGACCCAGGAAAAAATGCAGCCCCTCCAGCAGCCCCGTGCCTACCTGTTAACTATTGCTCGGCGGGTACTGGTGGATCATTGGCGGCGCGAGCAGGTGGAGCGGGCCTATCTGGAAGCGCTGGCACAGTTGCCGGAGCAATACGCCCCCGGGCCAGAAGAGAAGTACCTGATACTGGAAATCCTGCTGGATATTGACCGCCGTCTGGCCGGCTTGCCGATGGTCGTCAAGCACGCTTTTCTCCATGCCCAGTTGGGTGGTCTGAAACAACAGCAGATCGCAGACGAGCTGGGTGTCTCCTTAAGTACCGTGAAACGCTATCTGACGCAGGCCTACACGCAATGCTATTTCGCCCTGGAGGTGAGCGGTTAATGATGCCGGAATCTCCTGCCGTACCGGACGTGCCACCAGCAGTGGCTAAGCGCGCTGTGGCGTGGATTCTGGAGATGCAGAGCAGTGATGAACCCGACAAAACGGCAGCTGAGCTGGAGGACTGGTGCGCCCGCCACCCCGATCACCAGCGGGCCTGGCAACATATCGAACAGCTCAATCAGCGTTTTGGCCTTTTAACCGAGCCGGGTAGGGCGGCAGTGGCCCAGCATGCCCTTGATGCCGCCGGGATCTCCCGCCGCCAGGTCCTCAAGGCTTTGTCTGCACTGCTGGTCGTTGGTGCTACCGGTTATGGAGCGAATGAGAGCGGCCTGCTCAACCATTGGCGGGCTGATTACCGCACGGTCACCGGCGAGCAGCGCAGATTGACCTTGGCCGATGGCACGGAAATCACTCTCAACAGTGGTAGCGCCATTCGGGTGAGAAATAGTGGCATAGAGCAGCGTATCCATCTTCTGGAAGGCGAAATTTACGTTGCCACTGGTCCGCGGTACTCTGTTCCGCTGTTCGTTGAAGTGGAGCAGGGCATTGTCCAGGCCATGGGTACCCGGTTTGCCCTGCGGCAACTGGGTAAGCAATGTCGGTTGGCGGTCTACCAGGGGCAGGTCGAATTGCGCCCACGTCGGTCGGCGGGCAGTTGTCTGCTGAATCCCGGCGACAGCACACTATTTACGCAAACCGGCTGGGCGCCATTGCGTTCGGTCAAACCAGATGAAACCGCCTGGACCCAGGGTGTAATCGTCGTCCGTGCCATGCCTCTGGGGCAGTTTGTCGAGGAGCTTGGTCGCTACCGACCCGGTATTCTAAGGGTCGATCCCAGGGTGGCGAAACTGACCGTTTCCGGGACCTACCCTGTAACAGAAACCGACACGGTGCTGCAAAGCCTGACGGGTGCATTGCCGATACAACTGCGCAGTGTGACTCGCTACTGGGTGACACTGGCCCCGGCCTGAGTCCTCTGCAGCCTGTCGAGGCGACATGCTCACCAATACATCCCGTCCGAATATTCGAAAATCATAAAAAGTCTGAGCTGTTTGCTGCACTCATCCGACTTCAAGGGTAGGTACCAATATTAATTGTCGATATTCAACCCCTGAAAAAGGAACCCGTAATGCCGATACGTAACGCGCTCCCTGCTAACGCTTGCGGTGGCCTGACACTGTTTGCACTCGCACTGGCCATCCTCCTCCCGCTGACCTTGCCCACCATTGGCTATGCTCAACCCGCGTCTTCGCAAGCGCAGCAAAAGCAGGAATATCAGATCCCTGCTGGCACACTGGAGCAGGTCCTTAGTACTGTGGGGAGGCAGGCTGGAATTGTGCTGATGTTTTCCAGTGAACTGGTCAGTGGCAAAAGCAGCGACGGGCTGAACGGCCTTTTTACGCCGGGTCAGGCGCTGGAGCGTTTGCTCAGTGGTACTGGCCTGGTGGCAACGCCGCAAAGTGGTGGGGGGTACAGCATTGCCCTTGAGCAGAAGGGGGTAATGACCTTGCCGTCGGTGAAGGTGAATGCTGATACGATTCAGGAATCTGCCTTTGGCCCTGTCGATGGCTATGTTGCCAAACATAGTGCGACGGGGACAAAAACTGATACGCCTATCATTGAAACGCCACAATCAATCAGTGTTGTATCACGTAAAGAGATGGATGATCGCAATGTGCGTGATATCGGTGAAGCCGTGGCTTATACCTCGGGCGTAGCAATTGGAAGCACAGGCGAGACGACATTATTTGGTGGTAACAACGTTAGGATCCGTGGATTTGGGGGCAGCGGTACAGCAGGAGCATCTTACAATGAATACCTCGATGGCCTTAAGCTGCGAGGTTCTGGATTCGTCAGTGCCAACCTCGATCCTTGGTTGTTTGAGCGTGTTGAAGTGCTCAAGGGGCCTGCCTCCGTGTTATTTGGTCAGACTCAACCGGGTGGCATAGTCAATATGGTTAGTAAGCGTCCTCATACAGATATGACCAACAAAATTCGGATGGGAACGGGAAATTTTGACCATGCTAATGTGGCATTCGATCTGGGGGGCGAAATAAGCGATGAATTACTTTTCCGTGTGGTTGGCCTTGGCTTAACCGGGGACACCCAACAGGATCACAGTGACCGAAAACGCCAAGTGCTGGCGCCATCGCTAGCTTGGTCTAATGGCACAACCGAACTTACTCTGCTTGCACATTATCAACGTGACGATATCAATGCCTCCATTCTGAGTATTGTTCCTCGCGACGGCGTGTTTGCAAATCCTAATGGCCGTGTTCCAACAAGTTTTCGGGTGGGAGATCCTGGGTTTGAATATTGGGATCGCGAAACATGGGCAGCTGGTTACCTCTTCAGCCATCGCTTTAATGAGGACTTAATCTTTCGGCAGAATCTGCGGTTAACTGATAATAAGCTCGAATCCAACTGGCTTTACCGGCGTTCTCTCGAAGCCGACCAGCGTACCCTGCAACGTAGTGCCTTTAGTGCCAGAGAAAATTCCAACGATCTGACGATCGATAATCAGCTTGAATTGAAATTCGGCAGTGGAGATATGCACCATACTGTGCTTGCCGGAATCGACTATCACCAACTTGAAAATGATGGTTTACGGGGATTTGGAGCTGCTGGTGTCCCGAGTATCGATCTCTTCAACCCAGTCTATAATCAGGCAATTCCCAATCCGCCTATCTATCAAGATAATGAAAATAAGTTAGAACAGCTGGGCTTTTACTTACAGGATCAGATTAAAATTGGGGCCCTGTCCGTGCTCCTTGGTGGTCGCTATGACCAAGCCGAAACTACTACAAAAAATAATCTGACATCTACCACCACCAGAGTGTCGGACTACGATTTTACCGGTCGTGTGGGGATTATCTACAATTTTGCTAATGGCTTTGCACCTTACGTTAGTTATTCAGAGTCCTTCGAGCCAGTCAGCGGCACTGCCTTTGACGGCTCGCAGTTTGAACCGATGAAGGGCAAACAGGTTGAAGTGGGTGTCAAGTATCAACCCAGTGGCACTGAGCACCTAATGACCGTGGCAGCTTTTGAGCTGACCCAGGAAAACATGACCACGACTGATCCAGACAATATCGGTTTCAATATTCAAACTGGCGAGGTGCAGACGCGTGGTCTCGAACTGGAAGGTAAGTTTAGTGTCAACGAAAGTTTGAATATGACCGTTGCCTATACCCACCTTGATGATGAAGTGACCAAAAGCAATAATGGTGATCAAGGCAACCGCCGTGTTCAACTCCCAAGGCAAACCGCCTCAATATGGGCAAATTATTCGATTCCTTCAGGTGCTCTGTCGGGAATAGGGCTAGGAATGGGGGTGCGCTACATGGGAGAAACGGAAGGTGATAATGGAAATACCTTTTCGGTTCCCGATTATACGCTCGTTGATTTTGCTATTTACTACGATCTTGAACAAAGTCCATTCGGCCTGAAAGGCTGGAATGCCAACCTCAATATCAACAATCTGTTTGACAAGTACTACATTGCATCATGCTTCGCTTCACACAGTTGTTACCTGGGGCAAGAGCGGTCTATTCGAGCTGCTGTGGAATACAGTTGGTGAAAGTTGATCGGCAGTGTTTTCAGACGTTGATAGAGTAGGGTGCGTCTATTTTCTACTGGATTAAATGCACCCCCTATTTTTTATTCTCAGTATCTTACCAAGTATGCCGCACTGACTTGTACGTCCGAAACTTCTTATTTGCTGTCACCCCGGCACCTTGAGGCGGCGGCGCCATGACCATCTGACCGGCCGGGTCTTTGTGGAGTATCTCGGGTAAACGAGTAGCTAGAATTCCCAATCTACCCAGGCATGTCTGGGTAGATCAGGTTCTGCACGATAGCGAAGA
>DDNV01000065.1:11737-12633 GCA_002341315.1 Cellvibrionales bacterium UBA2511 | reverse complement strand
ATCTTCGCGAATTTGCCTTTGGTTGCTCCCTGCCATAGAATGCGAATCATTATCATTAACTGTTGCCTGTAGGCTTATCCCGCAATACCAGGAGCATCCCGTGCCCGGCACCGAGCTGGCTCAGCAAGCCGAAATCCATACTCTGTACAGCGACCATCATGGTTGGCTGCAGGGGTGGTTGCGCCGCAAGCTGGGCAACCACTGCGATGCAGCGGATATTGCCCAGGATACTTTTATGCGACTGCTAGGCGGCCGCCGGGACGCTGCACGGTTAGGGGAAGAGCCCCGTGCCCTGCTGACGCATATTGCCCGCTGCCTGGTGATAGATCATTGGCGGCGGCAGGATGTAGAGAGGGCTTATCTGGAGACTATTGCTCATCTGCCGGAGCCAGAGATGCCATCACCGGAGACACGCTGGCTGGTACTGGAAATGCTCTACCGCATCGAGGCGATGCTGCGGGGGCTGCCCCGACTCACCCGGCAAATTTTCCTGTTGGCCCAGCTGGACGGTATGAAGTATCGGCAGATTTCTGATCAATTGAATGTCTCATTGCCCACCGTCAAACGGCATATGCGCAAGGCATTTTTGGCCTGCTTGAGTCTGGAGTAACAGGATAAACCCATGCCTGAAGTAGCACATCCGTTACCTCTATATCGCATTGAACCCGCCATCCTGGAGGAGGCTGCGGACTGGTTGACACTATTGCGTTCCGGCGAGGCTACGGATGATGATCGATCATGCCTGGAACATTGGCGCTGCCAGAGTGATATGCATCTGGCCGCGTGGCAGCGAGCGGAGTCAGTGCTGGGGACCTTCAGTCAGGTATCTGCTCCCGTAGCGCGGGGCACTCTCTCCCAGCTGGAGAACGCGGGCCGTCGTCGGGCGCTGAAAACTT
>DDNV01000065.1:0-11639 GCA_002341315.1 Cellvibrionales bacterium UBA2511 | reverse complement strand
GTCGTCGGGCGCTGAAAACTTTTGCGTTGTTGCTAATGGCTGCGCCCGCCAGCTGGGTCGCTTATCGGCAACAGCCCTGGAGGGAGTGGCAGTCAGACCTTCATACCACCATTGGTGAGCAACAGTCCTTTGATCTGGCGGACGGCACCCGACTGGTTCTGAATACGGCAACAGCAGTCGATGTGTCCTTCACTGACAGTGTGCGCAGTCTTACCCTGTTACAGGGAGAGATCCTGATTACTACCGGCAAAGACCCTGCTCCGGTTGCCCGCCCGTTCCTGGTTCATACTGATCACGGGCAATTGCGTGCATTGGGTACCCGCTTTACTGTTCACCAATTGGGTGACCAGACTCGCCTTTCGGTGTATGAAGGCGCTGTGCAGATTGCCCCCCACGATGCCATCGGCAAAGTTGTGGTGGCGGCAGGGGAGCAGCGCCTGTTCTCCAGCACCCGGATTCACCCCTCAGAGCGTGCTTCGGATAACGCCGAGCTCTGGGAGCAGGGCATGCTGATGGCCAGCGATATGTATTTGAGTGATCTGGTGTGCGAGCTTGGCCGCTACCGCCGCGGTGTGCTGCGCTGTGACCCGGCCGTCGCCGGCCTCAGGGTTTCCGGGGCTTTTCCTGTCAATGACACTGATGCCAGCCTGACTCTTTTACAGCAAACCCTGCCGGTGCAGGTGAGCCGTATTACCCCTTGGTGGGTGACGCTGAAAGCCAGCTAAAGCGGTGAGCCGCCGATGCCCGCCAGGCTGGCTATAATCTTTTTTCAACATGTGGTGATACCTTTTTAAAACCTGTCCGGTGTACCTGTCAGATACCTTTATTTCAAATCAACACACCGACGGGAACACCCATGAAGACAAAGCAGCACCAGCAATCCAACGACAACTCGACGCCTTACGCAAGAGCAGCGACTCCCAGACCCAGGTTGATCGTCCTGGCTCTGGCCTTCGCCCTTGCGGGCGCCACCTCTTTTATTGCCTTTGTGCCACACGCCGCCCACGCACAGGAAACGGTTGCAGAACGCAGCTACTCCATTTCGGCGGGCAAGCTCAGTGATGTGCTGGCCCGGTTTGCGGCGGCGGCCGGGGTGCCCCTGTCCTTTGATCCGAAATTGCTGGAGGGCATGCAAAGTGATGGGCTGGAAGGTCTCTATACCGTACAGGAAGGGTTTTCGGTTTTGTTGGCCAATAGCGGCTGTCAATTGGTGAGTACAGGTGCTGGAGGTTATTCGCTGCGCAGCATTTCCGGTGACATCACATCGTTACCCGCGGTCAAAATCAGCGCCTCATCCATTGCCAGTGTCCAAACCACAGTGGGTTATGGCCGTGATGAGATTGGAGCACTGCAACCCCAGGATATGAAAGACCTGTTTCGCAGGGAATCCGCCGTGTCCGTCGGTGGCTCGATTCCTGTCAACCAGAAGGTCTATGTGCGAGGCGTGGAAGAGACTGCCATGTTGGTGACGGTGGATGGTGCCCGGCAGAACAACAAGGTTTTTCACCACAATGCTACCAATCTGATTGACCCGGCCCTGCTCAAGGCTGTTCGTGCCTCGGCTGGGGTCGCGGCGGCTGATGACGGCCCCGGCGCGTTGGGTGGTAGTCTGGTTTACGAGACCGTGGATGTGGCGGATGTGCTAGACCCTGACCGCTCCCTGGGCGGTTTTGTGAATAGCCGATATGCCTCTAATGGCGATCAGGTGACAACGGCCGGATCGCTCTATGGGCGCAGCGGGGGCTTTGAATTTCTGGGCTATCTCAACCATACCGACGGTAATGATTATGAAAATGGCGACGGCGATACGGTGCGTCATACTGCCCCGGGTCTGCTCAGCGGCCTGGGGAAGATAGCCTACGAAAACGGGCAAGTCGGTCGCTTTGAGCTATCCCACGAGTATGTCAACGACGAGGCCGACCGCCCCTACCGAGCGAATTTTGTCGGACTTACCGCTGGTCGTCCGGTACCAGAATCCCGTGTTTACGACCTGACCCGGCGCAACACCAGTTTTAACTACAGCCGGGAAACAGGCTCGGGTTACTGGAACCCCATCGTCACTATTGCCAAGAGTGAAACCGAGCTGGATACACGAGAAAAGCCACTGAGTGATCCTGCCCGGACCATTGTCTACACCGGCATAACCGAGAGCGTTTCCGCCACCGCGAAGAATACTCTGTACGCCAGTTTTGCCGACATTACGGCTGGTTTTGACTACTACGATGATAGCGCCGTATTCCAGTTTTCCGGTGATCCGGATCTGGAAGAAGAGGCGGAAAACATGGGTGCTTTCATTCAGTTTCGCCAACCGTTAGGCGATAGGGTCAATCTTTCCTACGGGTTGCGCTACCACCGCCAGGATTTTACCGGCACGGATGATTCCCGCCACGATGATTCAGGTGTGAGCGGGAACCTGTTCGGGGAAGTTCGTCTGAATGACTACATTACTTTGAACGCCGGCTACGCCGAAGTTTGGGGTGGCGCTGCGCTGGCAGAGAATTTTATCCTCAACGGCGACTGGAGTTATACCGGTCTGAAAGCTGTTGAAGCCAGCAATCATACTTTGGGTATACGCGGACAGTTCAATGGTTTTGTGGCCGAGGCCAACACATATCGCACCCGTATCGAAAACGGGCGCACCCCATCCTGGGGCGGCGGCGCAGAGCTGGTGGCGGACTTTGATATTGATGGCTACGACCTGTCTTTTGGCTATATCGGCAGCCGGGGTGAGATCAATCTGAAATACGCCAATATCGAGTCGGAAAAAGACGGTGAACCTGCCACTTCCTACGACGGCAACTACTTTACCGTGCCCCTTGGGGAGCTGATTACGGTCAGTGGGGTGCTCGATTTCCCGGCACTACGGCTGTCCCTGGGTCTGAACGCGGAAGTGGCGCTGGATAACGATGACATCGAGAGCAGCGGTGCCAAGCAGGAAGGTTATACCGTCGTCAATCTGTACGCCGATTATGCCCTGTTGGAACATCTGTCCCTGCGTTTTGCCGTGGACAACCTGACCGACGATGACTACACAGACCGTGCCAGCTATGGACAGGAATTCACCACGGTAAAGCCTCTGCTGGAACCCGGCCGTTCATTTGTTGTTAGTGCCCGGTACAGCTTCTGATTTCAGGCTTATTGGCAGGGGAAACCCACATGGGATTGCCCCTTTTTTGGTTTTCATCCGTCTTTATAGATAGAAGGGAAAAAATTGGGCGATATGCCCGGTATGAATGTGGTTTTCGCTACCCCGGGTGCCTGGCGCCAGGGGTGGTTTTATGTCTGATGTAATAGAAGGTAACTGAATAATGGGATTAACGGGGGGACGTTTGGCATCGCTGGTTGCGGCCGCTCTCGTTGGGGGCTACGCGCTGGCCACGGCGGTGGGGATTTTCCTCGGCGGCATCTTGCCCATGCCCCGGGGTGAAGCGGCGCTGGTTGGCAATCTGCTCAGCTTTGCTGTCTATGCCGGTGCGGTGATCTGGACATTTGTGGTACGTCGCCCCGTCAAGGTCTGGTTGGGTCTGATGATACCCGCCTGTGCGTTGGTGACTGGCGGACTGTTACTGACGGGCCAGGCGGGATGACGCGTACTCCCGTTGGCAAGGGTCTCGGCGGCTCTCCAAAAGCTGACGGCTCCCCAGCAGGTGGTTTCCGTCAGGCTATGTCGTGGTTGCATACCTGGGTGGGACTCACGCTCGGGTGGGTGCTGTTCTTTATCTTCCTGACCGGTACTGTCGGCTATTTCGATACGGAGATCGACCGCTGGATGCAACCGGAATTGCCCCAAGCGCAAACCGGTCTGAATAGCACCGACACCGCACAGGTCCTGCTCGAGCGCCTGCGAGTCGAGGCTCCCGGGGCGGATCGCTGGTTTTTGACACTGCCCGCTGGCCGCCATCAGCCATACCCGGGTATCTTCTGGCAGGGAGCGTCAACAAAGGCGGGCGCCAGCGCCACCAGTGGCGAGCTACAGGTGAATGGTAACACCGGTGAGCCCTTTTCTGCCCGGGACACCGGCGGTGGGCAATTGCTTTATCAGATGCACTGGCGTCTGCATTATCTCTCCCGCACCCAGGCGGACATTATCGTCGGCTTTGCCACGATGTTCATGCTGGTGGCCCTGATCACCGGGATTATTATTCACAAAAAGATATTCAGGGATTTCTTCACTTTCCGGCCCGGCAAGGGCCAGCGCTCCTGGCTGGATGCCCACAATGTGTTGAGTGTGGTGGCCTTGCCATTTCACCTGATGATTACATATTCTGGCCTCATCTTTATGGGCTTTTCCTATATGCCGTTGATTGTGGCTGCCCATTACGGAGTGGACGACGAGGCCCGGCAACAGTTCATTTCTGAGGTGTTTGACCCTCCCGGCCTGATGGGATCAGCCGGCGAATCTGCACCTCTGATTCCCCTGGATGATTTGATTGCAGTGGCGGAAGAGCGCTGGGGCGAGCACCGGATACGCAGTATTGATATCCGCCATCCCGGTGATGGCAATGCCCGGATTATTTTCTACGAGAATATCGAGCGCCGCGTGGCCAGCGGCGGCGAGCGCCTGATATTTGACGGTGTGAGCGGCGAGCTATTGCATCAGGTGCCACCGGCGACATCGGCCGCAAAGGGTGCCCGGGATCTGTTTGTCGGTCTGCACGAGGGACTATTTGCTCCGCCAGTGCTGCGCTGGCTGTTTTTTTTCTCCGGATTATTGGGCAGCGGCATGATCGCCACCGGCCTGGTGCTGTGGGCAGTCAAGCGGCGTCAACGGATGGAGAAGAAGCATAGCTTGCCCCATCTCGGACTGCGACTGGTGGAAAAGCTCAACGTGGGCACTGTGGTGGGATTACCTATCGGTATTGCTGCCTATTTCTGGGCTAACCGTCTTTTACCTGTGGCGTCGGTGGGTCGTGCCGACTGGGAGGTACATCTCATGTTTTTGGCCTGGCTGATGGTACTCATCCATGCCGCGTGCCGTCCCAACCATCGCGCCTGGGTGGAGCAGCTGGCCATAGCAGGACTCGCTTTTGGCTTGCTTCCGTTGCTCAACCTGCTCACTACAGACCGTGGCCTTTGGCATAGCCTGGTGGCCAACGACTGGGTATTCGTGGGGTTTGACCTGACGGTGCTGATTGTTGGCCTGATGTCTGGTTGGGCCGCATGGCAGGTCTGGCAGAAACGCCCGCTAATAGATGCGGGGGGGATTGCCATAAAACAGGGGAGATCAGCGCAAGAATTTCCAGGTGGGCAGTTGTAATGGAGTCGATGTTATCAGGCTTGACAGAATGGGTGTGGGGCTTTGGCGGCATGGGATCCCTGTGTCTATCGATGAAGTCTCATGCCCGGCAGATCGGTAACCTGAATCACTGGACAGAGTGGCCGGGTCTGAAGTGGCTGGGGTGGTCATTATTGGCGTTTTCAATAGCCATGATGGTTGGTGTCCGGGGCTGGGGCCCTGGCCTGGTTTCATTTTTTGGCATGCTGTCAGCGGCAACCTTGCTGGTCATCGCCCTGATTACCTATCGACCTCGCTGGCTTGTTCTTGCGTCATTGGCCTGCGTTGCCGCGGGCCCAATATTGACAGGTTTTTATGTGCTGTTTTAACGCTTTTTCATTGAATTTTTTATTCCTTTTTATTCAACAGGAGAATCACCATGATCGTTAAAAATTTGCCCGTATTTATTGTGGGAATGCTATTTATCCTCGGTCCTTTTGGGTCGGCACTGGCTTCGGAAAGACCAGATCACTTCCATGGGAAACCCGCCGATACACTGGAGGCTGCGCTCACTAACTTTGCGGAATATAACAGGGAACTCGCGGCTATCCTGAAGAAGGAGGAGGTAACGTCCATAGACATGGCCCAGATACACGAGCTGACTTACACCCTGGAAAATGCCCTGAATAAAATCCGTTCGGACCTCAATGGGCTGGCGGAGACACTGGAGAAAGTACATGTCGCCTCAGAGCGGGCTGAAACAGGTGTCGTGAGGGTCCAGGGCAGTGCTTATCTGAACTTGGCAGATAAAATTATTCGCACCCCCTCCGCCTCCTCACAGGACATCAAAGGGAACGGTCCATGATTCCTCTTGGTTGGATGCGGCAGGGTCTTGCCTTGGTCTGCCTGTTGTTTTCCCTGGCCGCCACCGGGCAGTCCGCGAAACTGGTGGAACCTCAACCTGGCGAAGCCAAGCTTGTTGTCAATGAAGCGGACGGTGTTTTTTCCGTTAATGTGGATAGGTACGGCGACGTGTCAGAAGGGTTGTCTGTCATACCAGTAGGCACTGACACTGCCAATAATCCGGACATTGCGATACAGAAAAAATCAGGTTCGATCGAATTACCCAGTGATCTGAGCGCCTGGGGTATGTTTATGCAGGCGGACTGGGTAGTTAAAGCTGTGATGATTGGTTTGGCACTGGCCTCTCTCGTTACCTGGACGGTGCTGGTGGCCAAGACGCGTGAGCTGCGTGTGCTGGTGAAACGGCAGCGCCAAACCTTATTGGTCGTGTCTGAGGCGGAGAACCTGAAGTCTGCTCACGAAAAACTTGTTGAGGGTAAAGGTAGTACCGAGCTCACCAATGCTGCTGCCAAAGAACTTCATCTGTCCGCTGGCCACCTGGCGGATGCGGAAGGGGTGAAGGAGCGCATCGCGTCCAACCTGGAACGTCTGGAAGCTGCCAGTGGTCGGAAGGTTACCCGGGGCACCAGCATTCTTGCCACGATCGGTGCCACAGCTCCTTTTGTAGGGCTGTTCGGCACTGTTTGGGGGATCATGAACAGTTTCATTGGTATCTCCAAGGCTCAGACCACCAATTTGGCTGTCGTCGCACCCGGTATTGCCGAGGCACTGCTGGCCACGGCACTGGGGTTGATTGCCGCTATTCCCGCTGTAGTGATTTACAACCACTTTGCCCGTCAAATTGCCGCCTACAAGGCAATGGTTGGGGATAGCTCTGCCGCGATTCTGCGGCTGGTGTCCCGTGATCTCAGCCGTCATTCAGTAGCCGGTCGGAAGGCCGTGGGAGAGGGCTGATCCATGGGCGCCAAAATTCAGCACGATGACGAACTTGTGGAAAATCACGAAATTAATGTGACGCCTTTCATTGATGTGATGCTGGTGTTGTTGATCATCTTCATGGTGGCAGCGCCTCTTGCCACCGTGGATGTGAACGTGGATCTGCCCGCTTCTACCGCCGAGGCTCAACCTAAGCCTGATAGCCCCCTTTACCTGACTATCAAGGCGGATAACAGCCTGGCGCTGGGCAACGATGATGTGACGTTGGAGAAACTGTCTGCTGCACTGAAGGTCGCGTCGAATGGTGACACAGGGCAACGTATCTTCCTTCGCGCCGACAAGTCCGTGGAGTATGAGACGCTGATGCAGGCCATGAACCGGCTCAGGGAAGCCGGCTACCTGAAAGTGGCTCTGGTCGGATTGGAAGGCGTAACGAGAGCTGGGCAATGAAAGACAATCTCGCGCGCAAACCCCGGCTGGTACTGGTCGAGGAGGCGGGAGGACTGAGTCCGCCGGATGTCGCGGTCCTCGCTCCCGAACTTGGCAGTCAACCGGCCCAGCCAGAGAAGGATGCACTTCGCTGGTTAACGTCTCTGCTGATTGTTCTGATCATTTATGCTGCCCCCTTGGTCTGGTGGCTGATACCGGAAGAATCGTCCGGCCCCAATACTCCGCCGCCCGCTGCCATGGTGGTGGAGCTGGCTCCTGCGCCCGTCGCACCTCCGACACCGACAGATCAGGCACCCGGGCCGGAGCTGTCTGAAGCTGTGCCGCCGGAGCCTGAACCGCAACCTGAGCCACTGCCAGAACCGGAGATTCCGCCTGCTCCGCCTGCGGTCAAACCGGAGGTGCCGGTAAAGCCTGAGCCAGAGCCAAAACCTGAAACACAACAAATGCCAGAAGAGCCGCCACCGCCAGATGAAATGGAAGTGGCACCACCCGAAGAGAAGCCGTCCAGCACAGCCACTGCCCTACCTGACGCACCGCGTGAAGATCTGGAAGCCGCTGCGCCAAACCAGGGCGTGTCCGTGCCAGCTGTTAATTCGAATGCCATTCCCACCTGGCAGAACAGTCTGATGCTTAAACTCAATGAGGCCAAGCGCTACCCGGCTCGCGCCCGTCGTTACAGACAGGAAGGTGTCGCTTATCTACGCTTTACCATGGATCGCGAGGGCAAGGTGCTGGCAAAAAGTATTGAACAAAGCGCAGGGTATTCGTTACTGGATGAGGAAACACTGGCATTGATCGATCGTGCCCAGCCCCTGCCCAAACCGCCAGCGGAAATGCAGGGTGAAGCGCTGGAGTTTGTGATCCCGGTCGAATTTTTTTTGAACAGGTAGTGTCCTGAGCTTGTGCTCGAAAGCGGATGGTCACCGTTATCTGCTGTGGTTAGCCAAAGCGAGCGGTCAGTCTGTCATCCGTGGCAGAGACCACTTTTCAATATCGCCTGAATTGTGAATTATCTACAGCTCTTCCAATGGCCCAAAAAATTCATAGCGAATTCGGTCGAGAGGAATTTTCAGCTCATTGAGCGCACGATAACAGGCCTGCATAAAGGGTTTTGGTCCGAGGAAGTACACATCGATTTCGCGATCAGTGGGCAATAGTCCAGCCAGGCGATCGCGATCAAAAAAACCACTGTGCTGGTCTTTGTCCTGGGGCAGGGGGTCGCTGTAACAGTAGTAGCTGTGGAGGTTTTCGTAGGTCTGGCCCATATCCTCGATAAGATCCCGAAATGCGTGGCACTCGCTATTCAGGGCGCCATGCAGAAAATGCACCTGCCGACCACTGTCCAGTGCGGGCTGCAGCATGCTGACGGTGGGTGTAATGCCGACGCCGCCACTCAGTAATACCAGCGGACGCTGGGCGTCGTTGAGGACAAAGTCGCCACAGGGCGCAGTCAGTTTAATCTGATCGTTGACGCTGAGCTGATCGTGCAGGTAGTTGGAGACCAGCCCGCCCGGTTCGCGCTTTACACTGATCCGGTAATACGGCTTGCCGGGGCTGTTCGATAGCGAGTAGTTGCGACGGACAGTCTGTCCGTCAATGTCGAGTATCAGCGTGATGTACTGGCCGGGCTGGAAGTCGGCAATGGGCTTGCCGTCGACCGGGGTAAAGTAAAATGATGTGATCACGTCGCTTTCACGAATTTTCTTCGTTAGCACGAAACCGCGTTCACCACGCCAGCCACCGGGTTTCTCCTGGTTGGCCCGATAAACCTGCTCTTCGGCGTTAATCAGAATTTCTGCCAATTGGCCATAGGCTTCACCCCAGGCTGAGAGCACCTCTTCGGTGGCCGCATCGCCCAGTGTCTCCTTGATGGCGGCCAGTAGGCATTCGCCGACAATGGGGTAATGTTCCGGCAGAATATTCAGCGAGACGTGTTTTTGCACTATGAGTCCGACGGTATCGCCGAGAACTTCCAGGCGATCCAGATTACTGGCATAGGCAACCACGGCGTTGGCCAGTGCCCGTGGCTGTGTGCCCGTTGCCTGGTGTGCCCGGTTGAAATAGTCCTTGACCGCCGGGTAGCGCTCGAACATCAACGGGTAAAAAACCTCGGTGATCTGATTAACGTGCGCGCCCACGGTGGGCAGGGTGGTATCAATAATGTCTCTGGACTGTTGTGAAAGCATAGCGTACTCCGTTCTCTGGTATGAGCGCTGTTCAAATATAGAAAACTGCTCAAGTACAATAGGTAAAGCATTTATTATGCCAATATGTAACTCGATGAATGTTATGAAAATAATTTTTATGATGTTAAAGTGACATCACTTATAAAGATGTCAAAAAGACAATATTGGTGTATTTATGACAGCACACAATGTGCCTGAAGTCATGCTCGAGATCCTTGCGGATCTGTGCCGCGAAATGTCGCCGGAACAGCGCTATGCCCGCTTGCTGACGGCACTGAAACAGGTTTTTCCCTGCGACGCTGCCGCTCTGCTGAAACTGCAGGGCTCCAGTCTGCAACCCATGGCAGTGAAGGGACTAAGCGACGATGCCCTGGGGCGTATCTTCGTGGTGGATGAGCAGCCCAGGCTGGCGAAGATCTTATTGAGTCGCGAGCCGGTGCGGTTTCTGGCAGATTCGGAGTTATCCGACCCCTATGACGGGCTGATTGATGGCACCAGTGACAGCCTGCATGTGCATGACTGTCTCGGTGTATCTCTCTACATTGATGACGTTCCCTGGGGGGTTTTGACCCTGGATGCTTTGCAGCCCGGCGTATTCGACGATATTGATACGCTGGCATTGCGCACGTTCATTCGTCTGACTGAGGCGACCATCAGGATTATCAATCTGATTGGTGGCCTGCAGGCTCGCGCCGAGCGGGAGCATCTTGTGGCACAGGCTGTGGTGGCCGATCAGGGGCAATCACAGCTGATTGGTGACAGCAAAGCAATGAAACTGCTTTACCAGGATATCGATGTGGTCGCGCGATCTGATCTGGCGGTGCTGATCACCGGAGAAACCGGTGTGGGTAAAGAGTTGGTGGCCCGTCGTCTTCACCTCAGTTCGGCACGTGCTGATTTCCCGCTGGTATATGTGAATTGCGCTGCACTCCCGGAAAACCTGGTGGAGAGTGAGCTGTTTGGCCACACTCAGGGAGCTTTTTCCGGTGCGTCGCAGGCCCGTGCCGGTAAGTTTGAGTTGGCCCATGGCGGTACATTGTTTCTTGATGAGGTGGGTGAGTTGCCACTGGCTGTTCAGCCAAAGCTTTTGCGCGCTCTGCAAAGTGGCGAAATACAGCGTCCGGGTAGCGATGCCGTGCACCGGGTGGATGTAAGAATTATTGCTGCCACCAATCGCGATCTGAGTCGTGAGGTGGCGACCGGTCATTTTCGCGCGGATCTGTACCACCGCTTGGGTGTTTACCCCATCCAGGTCCCGGCATTGCGCGAACGTCATCGCGATGTGCTGGTGTTGGCCGGGCACTTTCTCGAGCTGAACCGGCGTCGTCTTGGCCTGCGGGGTATAAGGCTGGACAGCAGCGCGCGGGAAGCCCTGCTGCATTATGACTGGCCGGGCAATGTCCGGGAACTGGAGCATCTGATCAGCCGGGCTGTGCTGCGGGCGCGGGCACGTTTTCCACAGGAGGTCGGTTCGCGTAAATTGCTCAGTATCGGCTTGGAGGTGCTGGATCTGTCGGCACCGGAAACCTGCTCAAGTCCCGCAGACGATCTCGCACTGACACCCTCCGATGCCGTCAGTTCGCAGAGCTTGCGGGATGCCACTGCGAATTTCCAGCGGCGTTTGGTCAGTGATACATTGCACCGCTGTGATGGTAATCAGTCCCGGGCTGCGCAGGAGTTGGGGCTGGATCGTGGTAATTTCAGCCGCCTGATTAAACGGTTGGGAGTAAACGGCCAGCGGCTTTAGTGATAAGCTCTGGCTCAGCCGAAGACAACATCGCCAATGACCTACCAGGGAAGCATCATGATGAAATGGGCCATTCTGTTCCTCGTTGTAGTATTTACACCTTACAGTGCGCTGGCCAACGATATTTGCGACTGCGAAGGTTCCAAAAAACCGGGCGGACCCTGCTATGCGGGAAAAGGTGGCCCCGCTTATGCAGGGCCTGGCGGGCCGGCTAACGCCGGCATCGGAGGGCCTTGTTACA
>DDNV01000105.1 GCA_002341315.1 Cellvibrionales bacterium UBA2511 | reverse complement strand
TCAACTTTTCGGGAGGTTGCCTCCCAGTTCACCGCCTTGGCGCCATTCTCACAAAACTTCACTCGCCCTGTGCCGGGCTCTTCTCCCCAAGCGCACCCAGGACAATCAAAACCTCCGTGCTGATTAGCCTTCAACAGCGCACGAATATTCTTGATTGGTTGACTACTGCCCAACCAGGCATTGGTAACACTGTGCAACGCACCCCAGCCTGCCGCCGGCCCCGTATAACGTTTAAATTTTTCCCTGCCGGCTTTTGGCGTACTCATACTGGCTCCGGACTATAGACTCTGGGAGCGCTAGAACGCGGTATGTGCACAAGGTTCAAATTGCAGTAGCGAGCCCAGGAAACACTAATGTCGGTTGGAGCTGACAAGGTGGCAAGGGTAGAAAACCCTGCGCGCACCGCTTTCTGTATCAGCTCAAGGCTGCAGCGGCTGGTGACCACCACAAAACCATTGCTTGGGAGAAGCTGATCGTTTAGCAGCGCGCCAATCAACTTGTCCATGGCGTTGTGCCGCCCCACATCCTCACGACAAAGCTTGATCTCGCCCCTTTCATCCACATAGAGCGCGGCATGCAACGCACCAGTCTGTTTGGCCAGTAGTTGGTGGCTGGCCAGACAAGAACGTAACTTGCTCAGGTGCTGGGCTGGAGGCAAATCTCGTGCGGGATGAGCCGGCAAGTCCGGTACCGCGTTGGCAAGTGACTCTACTCCACACAGGCCGCAGCCGGTAGACCCTGCTTGCGATCTGCGTAGCTGCTTGATCTTGGTGAAAGCGCGCTGACTTACATTTATCTGCAACTCAATACCAACAAGGCCCTGGGTAATCTCTACGCCATAGATACAAGCTGCATCCTTTATCAAGCCGCTGCCAATGCTATAGCCGATCGCTAAGTCTTCAAGATCAAAAGGGCTTGCCATCATGACAGCCTGACTGATGCCGTTATAGACGAAAGCAACAGGCACCTCTTCAGGTAAAAAAATCGAGGCAGTACCTTTTTGACCACCTAGCTCGGTGTACGAATGAAGCTGCGGATGGGCTGCTTGAAAACCTGACTGATTATTGGATGAATAAGGCAAGGCGGGGCACCTCTAGCTCAATACGAGCATAATGGGACTCTCGACCATTCTTTTGACAGAATGGAAATCTTATTTCAGAATGATAACCCATCACAGAACACACAGACACCCTGAAAAACGAAAGCTATTGCTTCGTGCTTTAGACCCACGGTCACAGCCAACCTGTCGCCCCAAGGAAAACAATCATGAAAGCAGCTGTTATTAATGAACGCGGCGCATTGCCCGTCATTCAAGACTTCAAAGATCCTGCACCACAAGAAGGTTCTGTACTTATCAATGTAGACACTGCCGGCTTGGGTGGCTGGGATGTGCTTGGCGCCTACCGTCTGGGTGTTGAGTACCCCTGCGTCATTCGAGGCGAAGGTGTTGGCCGTAACGCTGAAGGCACGCGCGTTTACTTTGGTGAACGGTCGGTATTGCCTTTTGGAGCTTGGGCGGAAAAGACTCTGGTGCCAGCGGAGGAGGTTTGGGAGGTACCTGACCACATCGATGACCGTACCGCTATCACCATGGGCATAGCGGCCACGGGCGCACTCGTTCCTCTCGAAGCGGCGAATATCAAACAGGGTGAGACCGTCCTGATACTCGGCGGGACAGGAACCCTGGGGCAGATAGCGCTGCAACTGGCCCGTTACCTAGGCGCCGGGAAAGTTGTGGCTGCCGGGCGCAGCGCAAAAGCCCTGGCAAGACTCACTGAGCGCGGCATCGCGGATGGCGTCGTTTGCCTGAAAGGTGATGAAAGCGACATACAGGCTCTGAAGAGCGAGGCTGGCGAAGGCTATGACGTGGTTCTGGATTTGGTGTGCGGTCAGCCTCTCCTCTATGCATTGAAGGCCTGCCGTTGGGGCGCAAGGATAATGACAATAGGCACTGGTGCTGGCCGTCAGATCAACCTGGATATCGCCGACTTGCTGTTCAAAACCCTGTCATGCATCGGCACCGGACAAAGGCCGCCTGCAGACCGCCAGAAAATTTGGCAGCGACTGCTGAAAATATCTCAGGAACAAAACATCACCGTGGACTACTCGGAGTTCTCTTTCTCCGATACGTCAGATGCATGGCAAGCCCAGCAGGCCGGCCCCCACGCAAAAATTTACGCGAAGCTGAAGTAGCTATTTTCGCATCTCGAACTGACGACCCTTTCTCCTAGGGAGTAATCGCCTCGCGGCGTGCGCTCCCTTTTTTCGACATACAGAGTAAAACAACACCTGCATCGATCTTATGGCAGGCTCTGGCTGCTTAGGCGTTAAATCAAAATGCTGTTTGAACGATGCAAAACAGCAGGTATCCCTGGGCTGCTCCACAATTCAAATCTACGCTCTCCTTTCAAGCAAACTCCGGATAGATTCCAACAAAAAGCACGGTTCAAATTCCTGAAAGGGAGTTGAACCTATATTATGCGTGCTCAACTTTCAGGCGGGCCATTTTCAAAACATTCTTGACAGCCCGTCAAGAATGCATACGATTACACACAGTCTTTGTGAGATATACCTAATCCAAGTTTCACGCAAAATATCGCTGAGAGACCCGTAATAGAGCCTTTTAACGCCTATAAGGCCCGCCCCCCCCGGCTCCACCCAATAAGCAAGACCTAAGACCCTGATTATCCTCGTGATTTTCAGGGTTTTTTGCTTTCTGGGGTACGCGATTGTCCCGAAAGTGTCACTCTTGAAAATCTGCATTGGGAAGCCGGCGGGATCTCGCTTTGGTTCGTAAATATGTAGAACCATTGAACCCCCATTACACGTAACGTTTCAAAAAAATGACGCTCTGTTGCTGGTACAGAGGACCCCTTCACCGAGGTAAGGTTAGGCCCCCGAGATTAACCCGTGAAGCTCCGTCCTGACAGAATTCATAATCACTGCTTAACGTCCATGATCGAGCGATCAAAATCCGCTAAGAAACCTTGCCAATTTTTCAAAACCTCTTCATTGAAATAAGCTTTTACAGACCAGCCGTTTCGTTGATCCATCGTGATGCTGCACAAACGAGAAACGC
>DDNV01000061.1:3308-3691 GCA_002341315.1 Cellvibrionales bacterium UBA2511 | reverse complement strand
ACAGTAATACAATAGAAAATGCCCGGGGTTATTCACCGGGCATTCTAAAATCCGGTGATCACACTTTGTGTCTCTGACGTCTTGAATGTGGGTTGTTTGAAAAAGTTATAACTGTTTTTGTTGTGTGATTTGACTTCATACATCGCAAGATCAGCGTACTTGAGTAATGTCTCAATATTATCAGCATTGAATGGATAGAGCGCGATACCAATGCTAGCACTGATAGTCACACTCATATCAGACTGACATTCTATTGGTTGCTGTAATATATTTAACAGTTTTTCTGCAATACTGCTCGCTTCTGATAACTCCGTGGTTAATCTGGCAAAAACAACAAATTCATCGCCTCCCCAACGTATCGGGGTCCTAGGGATTTTGCCTCC
>DDNV01000061.1:0-3211 GCA_002341315.1 Cellvibrionales bacterium UBA2511 | reverse complement strand
TGCCTCCAAATACTGCAAAAACCGTTGAAGGCCCCGTATTTACTGGCCTCCAAGCCACTATTAATTTTAATTTAGCTCGAGTTTCAGTATCTTCTTCGGCCTTTGGGTCAAAGAATGAGCAGAACCAAGCGACTATCAATTCTCACTGCCGCTGAAATCGAGGATTTATACGGCGTCCCCTCCTTCAACGAATCGTATCAACGGTTTTACTTCACGCTGAATGATAAAGAGCGCGCTGAGCTGACCAGAATAAGGCAGCGCAAGTACCGCTGTATCGCCATCGCATTGTTGGGCTATTTCAAATGCAAACCCATCTTGCTCAATCCGACGTTTAAATCCATGCAGGATGACTTGGGATTTATCGCGAAAAATCACTTTGATGGCCTGAAATTTCGACGCTTCAGTCTGAAATCCGATCAAAAGTCCCGCATTTATGAACGGATTTTTTCCATGATCGAATATGAAAATTGGAAAGATCCTGAGCATCAACCCCGGCTTGTTGAACACTTATTGGCCTGTGCTGAAAGCTGGGTTGCACCTCGTGCTCTCTTTGATGCAGCGATTGAGTTCCTGGCCCACCAGAAAATTGCCATTCCTGCCTATAGCACCCTGCAGAAGATCGTCAGTCAGGTGGTTAACCAGCATCAGCAGCGACTGCATGAGAAGATCGGCGCCGCGTGTAGCCCAAAATTGACGACTGTACTAAATACACTGGTATCCGGTAATGACCAGCTTACGTTAACACAATTGCGCGGCGGCGCGCGCAATTTCACCGGCACCGAGTTGCAGAAAGAACTCGCGGTGTATCACCACATTCAACCGCTGATGGCAGAGGTGACCGTTGTCCTCGACTCGCTTTCTCTGTCTCAAAAAAATCAGCAGCACTATGCCGAACGGATTCAATATTACGGCGCCAAAATCAAGCGTCAGTCGCCAGAGAACCAGTGCCTATATCTGCTTTGCTACCTACAGTTTCGATATCAGGAGGGGTTGGAACGCATGGCCGAAGGGTTCATTCACCACGTTCGACAGGTAAAGCAACGAGCGCATCAGCTGGCGCAGGATCGAGTTTATCGGGATTGGCAAAAGGCGGCTACCAATGTGAGTAAGGCTGCAGAAATCTTGTGCCTGTTTGTTGATGATCGTATCGACCCCAATACGTCATTCCATGCTGTACAGAAACAAGCGTTCCAGGTTCTCAATGCCAACGAGCTGAGTTCAGTCTGCCGGTACCTCGGCAATCAGAAGCAGTCGGCGGATGAGGCGTTCTGGCAACACCTGGATACGGAATCCACGTTGAGAACCGGCCTGTTACGATCACTCTTTTGCTGTCTACGCATCGAAGGCACCGATAAAACACAACGGTTGGCAGCGGTCTTGAGCCAAACTCGACAGGAGCTGGCGGCCGGCAACATGCTCAGAGATGCCAGTATTGACCGGCGTCTACCGCCAAAAGCCACGCGACCACTCTTGTTGAAACCTGACGGCGGCATAGACAAGGCTAGATATGAATGGTTCTTGTATTTGCAGATTCCCAGCCGCCTAAACGGCCAGTTAGTGCTGCCAGAAGTCATACGGTATCGTGCACTGGACGACGATCTGGTAAAACCACAGACTTGGAAAAATCAGAAGCAGGCCTTGGTCGAGGGTACGAAGCAACCCAAAATTACTGAGGATCCAAAGCAACTGATCCCGCGCATGGCGGATCGGTTGACCACTCGGCTATACGAAGTCAGCGACTATCTGGAACGCGTGGACAACAGGGATATCATTCTGCGCCCGAAGGGTGGTAAACACCTTTGGCGCTTACCGACCACCGGCAAAAAACATCTGGTGAACAATCCGTTCTTCCAGCAAATGAGGGCAATCGGAGTCGCCGATGTCTTGCGCGTGGTGGATCAGGATACCGGATTTATTGACGACTTTGAGCACGTGCTGGGCATGACCTCCAAAAGCCGCCAGTATGAAGTGGACCTGTTGGCGATCCTGATCGCCAATGCCACAAACCAGGGCATCTACGGTATCGCCCAGATCTCCGACCGCACCTATGATCAGCTGAGTACCATCCAAGCGAACTACCTTCGGCTGGAAACGTTGAATGCCGCAAATGACCGCATCAACAACGCCACTACGCGACTGAGTATATTTAATCACTACAATATCCAGGATGACAACCTGCATGCCAGCGCTGATGGCCAAAAGTTCGAAGCTAAGCGCGAGACATTCCGTACCCGGTATTCCTCAAAATACTTCGGTACCAGCAAAGGGGTCTCGGCGATCAGCCTGAATGCCAATCATATGGCAATCAATGCCCGGGTGATCGGCGCTAACGAACACGAATCCCATTACATCTTTGACCTTCTGATGAACAATAGTACCGAGATCATCCCGGATACGCTCTCTACTGACACCCATGGGGTAAACCATGTGAATTTTGCTTTACTCGATCTGTTTGGCTACCGGTTCGCCCCCCGATATGCCCAGGTAGGCAGGGTTATCAACGAGATGTTCGATATCTCCGAGGACGAGAGTCAGCGGGTGAGACTCACATTGCGTAAACCCATTAACACGCAGAGTATTATGGAGTGCTGGGACACCATCCAGCGAATTGCCGTGTCACTGGCTCACCGGAAAACCACCCAAGCCATATTGGTCCGGAAACTCTCTGGCTACAAGAAAAACCACCCACTACTGAAGGCGCTGACTGAATATAACCGACTATTGAAGGCCCAATACCTGCTGGATTACATCGATAACGCCAGCCTTAGAAACCACGTGCAACGCGCCTTGAATCGGGGAGAAGCTTATCACCAGTTGCGTAGGGCAATCAGCAACGTGAACAGCGACCGGTTCCGGGGGAATAGCGACGAGGAGATACAAATCTGGAACGAAAGCGCCCGGCTGGTAGCAAATGCCATTATCTACTTCAACTCGAAAGTACTCAGCAACCTGCTGGACAGCTTCGAGGAGCAGGGCAGCGAAAAACACATGGAAACCGTAAAGGGCGCATCACCTGTCGCGTGGGAGAATATCAACTTCCGGGGTACGTATACGTTCGCGCCGACGGGAGAGCTGCCTAAACTGGATGATTTAATGGCGCCGATTGAGGGCTATCGGCCGATAAGTAAAAATTGATGCCTCTCTACAGGCTAGCAAACACGGGGGCTTCGGAGGTTTTTGCAGTATTTGGAGGCAAAATCCCTAGGACCCC
>DDNV01000041.1:3303-3693 GCA_002341315.1 Cellvibrionales bacterium UBA2511 | reverse complement strand
CACCGGCTCCCGAAAACCCCATGATCGAGAGGCGGCCATTGCCAGAATGGCCCGCCACGGCACAGAAATCGTCACCACCGAAATGGTGATCTTTGAATGGCTGGGAAGCGCCGAACACCCGCGGTTTCGCGACCTGTTGCAACCGCTGAAATAATCGGAGGAAACCGGCCGGGGAACAGCAACCCTTCGACACAGAGCCTTTTTGGCGTGGCGGGTGAAATTCACCCGTAAATATGAGACAGTTCCGTCTCCTTAATGCCAGTCTGAACACCCCATGAACACGCACAGTTTTCGTCTGATCGTATCCTGTCCGGACCGCGTCGGTCTGGTGGCCGCCGTGAGCTCATTCCTCGCCAACGAGGGTGGCCTGCTGACCGAAGCAAACTACTA
>DDNV01000041.1:2741-3137 GCA_002341315.1 Cellvibrionales bacterium UBA2511 | reverse complement strand
GACACCAACTGGTTCTTTATGCGCCAGGTAATTGCAGCCGATTCGCTGTCCTACGGCCCGGAGGAGCTCACTGCCCGCTTCGCGCCGCTGGCAGAGCAATACGACATGCAATGGCGGCTGACAGATACCAGCAAGCCAAAACGGGTAGTGCTAATGGCCAGCACCCAGGCCCACTGTCTGTCTGATCTTTTATACCGCTGGCGCAGCGGTGAAATGCAGTTTGATATCCCCTGTGTGATCTCGAACCACGATGAACTGCGCAGTTATGTGAACTGGCATAATATTCCCTATCACCATATACCGGTGGATCAGAGTGACAAGACGGCGCACTTTGCAGACGTGGCAACGCAAATTGCCCAGAGCAGGGCGGATGTGATCGTGCTGGCGCGCTACATG
>DDNV01000041.1:0-2626 GCA_002341315.1 Cellvibrionales bacterium UBA2511 | reverse complement strand
TGATCGTGCTGGCGCGCTACATGCAAATCCTGCCGCCGGAACTGTGCGCCACCTACCCGGGACAGATCATCAATATCCACCACAGTTTTCTGCCAGCTTTTGTCGGGGCAAAACCCTATCACCAGGCGGCGGAAAGAGGCGTGAAGCTGATCGGTGCCACCTGTCACTATGTGACCAGCGACCTGGATGCCGGCCCGATTATCGAGCAGGATGTGGTCCGCATCAGCCATCACGACAGCGTTCCAGACCTGGTGCGCAAGGGCAAGGATGTGGAAAAAAATGTGCTGGCCAAAGGCCTGCGCTATCACCTTGAGGATCGCGTGCTATTGCACGGCAACAAAACCATCGTTTTTGAATAGCGCCGCCTGCATCATCGGCGGCCATTTTTGCCCGACATCCAGAATTTCTGCATTTCGATATACATAAAGGATGCCGTCCAGCCAATCATGATCAGACCGATAAGAGCTTCCAGCACTGCCAGGAAGCGGATATGGCCAAATGGCTCGATGTCGCCATAGCCGAGCGACGTGTAGTTACTGAAAGAGAAATAAATACAATCCATCAGCGAGCCGTCAAAGTTGCCGCCCAAAGCACTGCCCCCCACTTGCAGTAGCAGATAGTAGGCCAAGGCAAAAACCCATATTTCCGCCACATGGGCAAGAAAGGCCGCAAAGATTGCCACCAGGACCCGTAACCGTGGCCGAATATCCAGCATTGGCAAAACGGTCGCCAGACGCGATAAAACTTCATAATGAATAAGGACGGCCAGAGCGACCACAACTGAGTTGAACCCAAAAACCCCGGCAATTTCCATCAACCCTAGCTCCCCACGATGACAAATCGATATGCCCGGTAGTTGAACAGCACCATCGCCATCATCAATACCACCGTAATAAACCACTCGTTGCCACGCAGGCCGATATGGGACCAGACATAGTGGCGCAGAAACTCCCACTGGGTTACCAGTCGTTCACCGCGCCGCTCGCGCAGCCAGGCTTCCAGCCTGGTGAGCGGGCAACGCCAGCCCACCAGCATAATCGCGATACCGTACAGCGCCCCGGCCAGGTGCCACCAGAGTATGGCGGGCCACTGGAAAGCCAGCAAACCACCGGCGATCACAAACAGTACGAAACCGAAATGCACCAGTGCCACCATTAAAATCAGAAAAAAGTAAGCCATAGCGTTAATGTAACGCCAACAATGGGGTATTGCATCTACCCCGAGGGGCCGCATGCCATTACAGTTATTGCATTCACGAACCGTTGTCGTGACACTTGCCGGAGTTATTGTTCAGGCACACTTATGAAATATACCGACCTGCGAGAATTCATTCAGTTTCTGGAACAACGCGGTGAGCTTAAACGCATCTCTGCAGAAATCGATCCCTATCTGGAAATGACCGAAATCTGTGATCGAACCCTGCGGGCTGGCGGCCCTGCACTGCTGTTCGAAAATCCCAGGGGCTTTGACATCCCTGTGCTGGGCAACCTGTTTGGCACACCGGAACGGGTCGCCATGGGTATGGGCCAGGAGAGTGTCGCCGCCCTGCGCGAGGTGGGCGAGCTACTGGCTTTTCTGCGGGAACCGGAACCGCCAAAAGGCGTTCGGGATCTCTGGGAGAAGCGCCATAAATTCAAACCCATTCTCAATATGCCCGCCAAGGTGGTGAAAAATGCACCCTGCCAGGAAGTGATTATTGAGGGCACCGAAGTGGATCTCGGCAAACTGCCCATCCAGACCTGTTGGCCCGAAGATGCAGGCCCACTGATCACCTGGCCTCTGGTGATTACCCGGGGACCGGAAAAAGAACGCCAGAATCTCGGCATCTACCGGCAGCAGGTAATCGGCAAAAACAAGTTAATCATGCGCTGGCTTTCCCACCGCGGCGGCGCGCTGGATTTCCGTGACTGGCAATTGGCACATCCGGGGGAACCCTTCCCGGTAGCGGTCGCCCTGGGCGCGGACCCGGCGACCATTCTGGGGGCCGTCACCCCGGTGCCGGATACCCTTAGCGAGTACGCCTTTGCCGGACTGCTGCGCGGCTCGAAAACCGAGCTGGTGGAATGTATCGGCAACGACCTGCAGGTACCGGCCAGCGCCGAGTTCGTACTGGAAGGCCATATTTATCCGGACGAGCTGGCAGAGGAAGGTCCTTTCGGCGACCACACCGGTTATTACAATGAAGTGGAGCGTTTCCCGGTATTCACCGTGGAGCGCATCACCCACCGCCGCGATCCTATCTACCACAGCACCTACACCGGCCGNNCCCTGTCCGAATACGCGTTTGCCGGACTGCTGCGCGGTGAGAAAACCCGCGTGGTCAAGTGCCTGGGCAGCAACCTTCAGGTCCCCGCCAGCGCGGAATTCATTCTCGAGGGTTATCTCTATCCCGATGAAATGGCCGACGAGGGGCCCTTTGGTGACCACACCGGTTACTACAATGAAGTGGACCGGTTTCCGGTATTCACGGTGGAACGCATCACCCATCGTCGCAACCCCATCTATCACAGTACCTATACCGGCAGACCACCGGATGAGCCGGCCATTCTCGGCGTGGCACTGAACGAGGTGTTCGTGCCCATTCTGAAAAAACAGTTTCCGGAAATTGTCGACTTTTATCTGCCAC
>DDNV01000039.1:13777-14319 GCA_002341315.1 Cellvibrionales bacterium UBA2511 | reverse complement strand
ATCAATTCTGTGAATGTATTTGATTTCAGGTAGACGTTCTGGTATAAAACGCGGCTCTTTTCGGGGTGTCTCCTTTCGGGGTGTCTCTCGGACAACAGGTTTAACGGCCAGGTTTCAAAAGCGGTCGCCCGATGAGGTGACGCCAATAGCAGAGGCAAAGCAATGTCTAAAGTATGTCAGGTCACCGGCAAAAAACCGATGACAGGTAACAATGTATCCCACGCCAAAAACAGAACCCGTCGCCGGTTTGAACCCAACCTGCACAGTCACCGTTTTTGGATTGAGGCGGAGAAACGTTTTATCAAACTGCGTATTTCTTCAAAGGGCATGCGCATTATTGACAAGCTGGGTATCGACCAAGTGCTGGCGGATATCCGCAAGCGCGACGCTAAGGTTTAAGGAGACTAACCATGGCCAAGTCAAATCGCGACAAAATCAAACTGGTATCCAGTGCCGGCACTGGTCACTATTACACAACCACCAAGAACAAGCGTACCCAGCCGGAAAAGCTGGAGTTCAGTAAGTACGATCCGGTGGTTCGC
>DDNV01000039.1:596-13660 GCA_002341315.1 Cellvibrionales bacterium UBA2511 | reverse complement strand
AAGTACGATCCGGTGGTTCGCAAACATGTCCCCTACAAGGAAGCGAAAATCAAGTAACTCGCCTCCCGGCAGTCACTGATTCCTGTTTCTACCGAACGAGCCCCGTAGCCACCGGGGCTTTTTTTGTGTCGAGCGTTTGTCTGGCTATTTTTTGGTGCCCAGGGCGATGTCGTATACCCCGGCCTCTCTGGCTTGATCGGAAATCAACACAAAGGTCTCCGTTTTGGCGAGAGGGTGCGCTTCAATAATGACTTTTGTCTGCGGATTCTCTGCATGGACTCTTTCGACGTTGGCGCGCACTGAGCGAACATCAATACGTCGTCCTTCAAGCCAGACAGTATTGTCCTCAGCAATACGAAAAATAATAGCAGTTGGCTGGCTGTCCGGTGGAGGCTCGTCGCTGATCGGGGGGCGGTTGATATCAATACCTGCTTCCCGGACAAACGAGGCGGTGACTACAAAAAAGATCAGCAGAATAAAAACGACATCCAGCATCGGCGTCATATCGATGTCCGTCTGTTCCTCGGCGACTTTACGTCTGCCTATGGCCATGCTGGTTACCTGTTGAAATGTGAGTTGAACAGTGTCATGCCCCGGTTGGCTGATGCCCTTTGTCCGAAGCTATTTTAAAGTATGCCAGAGATTTAAGCTGCGGACTGTTTGCGGGAGTAAATTATGCCGGAATTGCCGGAAGTTGTGGTGACATTGCGGGGGGTTATACCGCATATCCTCGGCAGAGATGTTCGGGCGGTCGTTGTTCGGGACTCCCGCCTGCGCTGGCCGGTATCACCGGGGCTGCCAGAAAAACTTTGCGGAATGCCATTGCTGGAAGGGCGACAGCGTGGCAAGTACCTGTTATTTCGTTTTCCGCAGGGCCATCTGATGATTCACCTGGGTATGTCGGGGAGTCTCAGAATCGTTACGGCTGACACCCCTGCTGCAAAGCACGATCACGTGGATATCTGTTTTACAGGCGATAGGGTGCTGCGTTATTCCGACCCGCGTCGATTTGGCTCGATACTCTGGGTCGAGGGGCCCCCGGAGCAACATCCTCGGCTCTGCCAATTGGGTCCTGAACCCTTTGCACCCGATTTTAATGGTGATTATCTCTATCGGTTGTCCAGGGGAAAGAGCGTGGCGGTCAAAGCTTTTCTGATGGATAACCGGATAGTCGTGGGCGCCGGTAATATCTATGCCAATGAATCACTTTTTCTGAGTGGTATCAGGCCGACACTGGCTGTCGGCAAGGTGTCCCGGCAGCGTCTGGAGTCCCTGGCTGAACAGGTCCGTCAGGTGCTCGGAAAGGCAATAGAGCTGGGTGGTACGACCTTGCGGGATTTTGTCGGTGGTGATGGCAAGCCCGGCTACTTCAAGCAGCAATTGCTTGTGTATGGTCGTGGTGGATTGCCATGTCTGCGTTGTCAAACGGTATTGAAGGAAATCAGATTGGGGCAGCGCTCCACGGTCTATTGCCCGCGCTGTCAGCGGTGATCAGCTGCTGAAGAATTTTTGCACCAGCGCATCTCTCACCGAGGGGGGGACAAATTCGTTGATATCCCCACCCAGAGAGGATATTTCCTTTACCAGCGAAGAGGATATATAGGAAAGCTTCTCCGACGGTGTCAGGAAAATACTTTCTATATCCGGTGCCAGTGCGCGATTCATGTTGGCGAGCTGAAATTCGTATTCAAAATCCGATACTGCGCGCAACCCCCGAAGAATGGCATCTGCACCACAATCATTGACAAAGTTGACCAGCAGGTAATCAAACCCTTTTACTTCCACATTGTCGAGGTGCGACAGGGCCTGCCTTGCCAGATCAATACGTTCATTGAGGTCGAACATGGGGTGCTTTTTTGAGCTGGTGGCGATGGCGACAATCACATGGTGAAACAGGCTGCTGGCACGCTCCACCAGATCGATATGTCCGTTGGTGATGGGATCAAAGGTGCCTGGATAAACAATGGTTTTCACAGTGATGGTTTGCCTCGGAAAAGGGCCGCCATGGTAAACGTTTTGTCGGGGAGGCTCAACTGACCCGATACAATCGGTAGCCGACCTGTCCGGCGGTTTTTTCTCGCAGTAATTCCCACGTGGGGGAGGTCTCCGGAAGGGGGCGGTAGCGGTCGGTCTCCAGGTAGATCAGACTGCCGGTGGTCAGCAGCCCCGGCTTCTGTAATAGCTTGCAGCAGGGTTGCAGCAGGTCTGACGAAAACGGTGGATCAAGAAATACGATATCGAAGGGCTGGTCTGGTGAATTGTTCGCCAGCCAGGTGAGTGTATCTGCCTGGATGATTATGGCGTCATCAGCCTTGAGTTGAGAGCAGTTGCCACGCAGATTCTCCGCCGCCTGAGGGTGCTTTTCAATCAGGGTGACCTCGACTGCCCCCCGGGACAATGCTTCGATTCCCAGTGCCCCCGAACCGGCAAACAGGTCCAGGCATCTGGCGCCATCAATCCATGGTGCGAGCCAGTTGAACAGGGTTTCCCGGATGCGGTCGCCGGTGGGTCGCAACCCCGCCACCTCGTTAAAGTGTAATTTGCGCCCGCGCCACTGCCCACCGATAATACGGACCTGGCCGCGAGCCACCTTCGCAGCATGTGTTGCTGTAGATGAGTGGTTTTTCAAACGTTATATACTCCTTAAAGTGGTAGCATACACCGCCCGATACCAACTGAGAAAACAGGATCACTGTGACCGACCCAAGTAAGCCGGAAAATGATATGCCTGCGAATGAAAAACGCTCTTTTCTGCAGCGTTTTCGTTCATCCACCAAACCCGAGCAGGCCCCTGCCCTGGTTGAGCCAGAGCCTTCAATGGCAGTGACTTCGCAAAGTACGCAAAAAGAGACCCTGGGCGATCGATTTCGTCGCGCCCTGTCGAAGACCGGCCGCACATTTGGCAATCTGTTTCTCGGCGACCGGGAAATAGACGATGCCCTGCTGGAAGAGCTTGAAACACTGTTATTACAGGCTGATGTGGGCATTGAATCCACGGTGGAGATTATTCAGGACCTCGCCGGGCGGGTGCAGCGCAGGGAATTGGCCCACAGTCGTGCCCTGTTTGCCGCACTGCAAGACGCCATGGCAGCAAAGCTGAAACCCTGTGAGCAGGCGCTCTCCATCACCGGGGTACATCAGCCCTATGTCATTCTGGTCATCGGGGTCAATGGTGTCGGCAAGACCACGACCATTGGCAAACTGGCCAAACGATTTCAAAATCAGGGTAAATCCGTGATGTTGGCAGCGGGGGATACCTTCCGTGCTGCAGCGGTTGAACAGTTGCAGGCCTGGGGTGACCGCAATAGAGTGCCGGTGGTCGCCCAGCATAGCGGGCCTGACAGCGCCTCGGTCATCTTTGATGCCATTCAGTCAGCCAAATCGCGGGGTACGGACGTATTGATTGCCGACACCGCGGGGCGCCTGCACAACAAAAGCAATTTGATGGAAGAGCTGAAGAAGGTCAAACGGGTGATGGCCAAGCTTGATGACAGTGCTCCCCATGAGGTGCTGCTCGTACTCGATGCCGGGACAGGTCAGAATGCGCTCAACCAGATGCAACAATTTCAGGAGGCCGTAACGGTCACCGGTGTGGCGCTGACCAAACTGGATGGTACCGCCAAGGGCGGCATTATCTTCTCCCTCTGTAAACGTTTTGGCGTGCCCATTCGGTACGTAGGCCTGGGTGAGGGTATAGATGACTTGCAACCCTTTGTGGCTCAGGAGTATGTGGCGGCATTGTTTGATCAGAACACTTGAGTGACAAACCAAATCCCATGATCTGCTTTGATAAGGTCAGCAAACGTTATGCGACGGGCCAGGAGGCTCTGAGCGGTTTGACGCTGAATCTGGATGCCGGTGAAATGGCTTTCCTGACTGGGCATTCCGGTGCCGGCAAGAGTACGGTATTAAAACTGGTTATGTTGATGGAGCGTCCGACCCAGGGGCAATTGCTGATCAATGGCAAAAACCTCGGTCGGTTACACCGCAGCCAGATTCCCTACTATCGGCGCAATGTGGGTGTTGTGTTTCAGAATCATCAGCTGCTGTTTGATCGAACGGTGTTTGATAATGTGGCGCTGCCGTTGCTGGTTTCCGGTTATCAACCCCGTGAAGTGGGGCGCCGGGTGAGGGCCGCTCTGGATAAAGTGGGTCTGCTCGACAAGGAAAAACAAAACCCCATAACACTGTCCGGTGGCGAGCAGCAGCGCGTGGGTATTGCCCGGGCAGTGGTACACAAGCCCCGCATTCTGCTGGCAGATGAGCCCACTGGAAACCTCGATCCGGAACTGTCATCAGAAATCATGAATCTATTCCGCGATTTTGGCGAGGTCGGTGTCACCGTCCTGATTGCTACCCATGATATTGATCTGATTTCCAGGATGGGATTGCGTGTCCTGCAGTTGCAGCAGGGCAGATTGGCGAGTGATGAGAGGCCTGCACATGTCGGCTAACCGGTGGCAGAACCAGGATCGCAGGCCGCCGGCGGAGCGCAAGGTCGCGGCGGGCAAAAAACCGCAGACAAAAGAACCGCGACGCGGGGCAAGTGGCGGGCAAGTTGGTTGGCCTGACAAGCTGAAAAGTTATTTACAGCATCATCAGCAATTATTCGTCAGCACCAGCAGGAGATTGCTGGCGGAGCCTGTCCAGACTCTGATGACGTCACTGGTTGTGGCAATTGCACTGGGATTACCAGCCGCGCTTTACCTCGGTATTGTCAATCTCGAGCAGCTTGGCAGTCGCGTGGAAACAACGGCTCAGCTGACGCTCTTTCTGAACAAATCTGCCTCAGACGAAACGATTGGGCAGTTGCGGCAGAGCTTGTCGGATGATGCCGATATTCGCTCAGTCCGTTACATCTCCCGGGAGCAGGCTCTGAAAGAGTTTCGCGAGTTGTCCGGTTTTGGCGATGTACTGGAGATGCTGGAGGAAAATCCCCTGCCTGCTGTGTTGCTGGTGCAGCCGGATAACCGGTTTCAGGGGGATCTGGTGGCCAGCGAATTGCTGGTGGCAAGGATCATGGCCCTGCCGGGGGTGGATGAAGTACGGCTGGATATGAAATGGATGGAACGCCTGCAGGCAATATTGTCTGTTGGGGAACGATTGGCGCTCGCGCTGGCCCTGGCCCTGTCAATGGGTGTGTTGTTGATCGTGGGTAACACGATCCGTTTGGCGATCGAAAATCGCCGGGATGAAATTGTTGTGGTCAAGCTGGTGGGTGGAACTGACAACTATGTCCGCCGGCCTTTTCTTTACACCGGTGTATGGTATGGCCTCATTGGCGGTGTACTGGCCTGGGTGCTGGTGGCATTGGCATTATTTTCCCTTTCCGGGCTGGTGTCGAGGCTGGCTGCGCTCTACCAAAGTGTCTTTGAGCTGGAGGGACTGGGTTTGATTGGCCTGCTCTATCTCATGGGAGTGGGCGCTCTGCTGGGTCTTTTGGGGGCGTGGCTGGCGGTGGCCAGGCATCTGTCCAGTATTGAGCCAGACTAGACTTTTGTCAGATAAAACTGGCGAATGCAACTTTTTTATACTATGAAAATCCAATCACAAGTTGCTAAACTATTGCTCCCTGATTTTTAGAGGTTGATATGAAGAAAGCGTTACAGGCTTATGAATGGATGGCGCCGGGTGCCAATCTTGCTGCCTATATGCAGGGTGTTAACTCCATTGCCGTGTTGTCTGTGGAGCAGGAGCGCTCCCTCGCCGAAGATCTCTATTATCGTGAAGACCTTGATGCTGCCCGTCGACTGGTGCTCTCGCATTTGCGTTTTGTTGTGCACATTGCCCGCTCCTACAATGGTTATGGCCTGCCCCTGGGGGATCTGATCCAGGAAGGTAATGTTGGTCTGATGAAAGCAGTAAAACGCTACAACCCTGAAAAAGGTGTGCGGCTCGTATCCTTTGCCGTCCACTGGATCAAAGCCGAGATTCACGAATATGTTCTGCGCAACTGGCGCATTGTCAAAGTGGCCACCACCAAGGCTCAACGCAAATTATTTTTCAACCTTCGTAGCGCCAAGCGCCGATTGGCCTGGCTGACTAACAATGAAGCCGAAGCCATTGCCCAGGATCTGGGGGTGGACGTGAAGCAGGTGCTGGAAATGGAGCAGCGACTGTCGGCTCGTGATACCGCTTTCGATGTGCCGGAAGACAGCGATGAAGACAGCAGCTACCAGGCCCCGGCACTCTATCTTGAAGACCGCCGCGCAGATCCGGCCTGGCAGTTGGAGCAGTCCGACAGTGAGGAAGATAACCACGGGCGGATGGTCAGGGCGCTTGCCGAGCTTGATGACCGCAGTCGCGATATTATCAACAGCCGGTGGCTGATGGATGATAAAGCCACACTGCACGACCTAGCGGACAAATACGGCATTTCTGCCGAGCGGGTACGCCAGTTGGAGCAAAATGCCATGAAAAAAGTACGGGCGACCATGGAAGCCTGATGGCGACATTTTTGTATACTTGAAAAGCCGCGATTCCCGCGGCTTTTTTATTGAAAAACGTTTTTCTGGAGAAATGAATGAAGCTATTAGCCGTCTGTGCGGCAATCTCGGGGTTTCTCGCCGTGGCGTTGGGTGCTTTCGGGGCCCACGGATTGCGTGGCTCGGTGAGCCCCGAGATGCTGGTTGTCTGGCAAACAGCGGTGTTATATCAGATGTTCCACGCCCTGGCGTTACTGGCTCTCGTCGTCGCAGCCGTGCGTCAGCCATTGCGATTATTGGATGTGGCCGGTTGGTTGATGGTGGCGGGAACCCTGTTGTTCTCAGGTAGCCTCTATGCTTTGGTGATTACCGGGTTTGCGGCCTTCGGTATGGTGACTCCGTTTGGTGGGCTGTTGTTTATGGCAAGTTGGGTGGTGTTGTCTTTTGCGCTGGTTCGACTCGTTGCAATGGCGAGAGACAGCGGAGTATAGGGTTGGAGATCAGGCCGGAGTTTAAAAAGAAGTCTATCCGAAGTTATGTGGTGCGGGCGGGTCGGATGACGGAGGGCCAGCGCGCTGCTTTCGAAAAATACTGGCCCGTTTACGGGCTGAGTCTGTACCAGGGCCAACTGGACGCAGATGCCGCATTTGGGCGCAAGGCCCCGCGGGTACTGGAAATTGGTTTTGGTATGGGCGATTCGTTATTGGCCATGCTGCAGGCGGAACCGGATAAGGATTTTATTGGTATTGAGGTGCACCCACCGGGGGTGGGGCGCCTGATCAATAATACCGGCAAACTGGCTTTGCCAAACCTGCGGGTTTATCTGGCCGATGCGAACGATGTTCTGACCGATTGCATTGCCGATCATAGCATCGAACGCATTCAGATTTACTTTCCGGATCCCTGGCACAAGAAAAAACACAATAAGCGACGGTTAATTCAGACGGCATTTGTCGAGCAACTTCGGGACAAGCTGACGGTCGGGGGCATGCTGCATTTTGCAACGGATTGGCAGCCCTACGCAGAGCATATGCTGGAGATAATGGCGTCGGTCAGTGGCCTCGAAAATGTGGTCGGGGCTGGTCATTATGCGCCGCGTCCGGACTACCGCCCCACCACCAAGTTTGAGCAGCGTGGTGAACGCCTGGGCCACGGTGTTTGGGATTTACTGTTCAAGTCAGTCTGAAGGCCGGGAGGCGATGGTAGGAATCCAGCAGATCGCTGCCTATACTCCTGGTTGGTACTGAGATGTATCCATGTGTTTGAGTAGTGGAAATTAGAAGGAGGTAAGTGATGAGCAAGCGAGTGGCAGTAGTTCTGTCCGGCTGTGGCGTTTATGACGGCTCAGAAATTTACGAAAGTGTGATTACCCTGCTTAGTCTTGATCAGGCTGGTGCCGAGGTTCAGTGCTTTGCACCTGATATTGAGCAATTGCATGTAATTAATCACGCCACGGGTGAAGTCGCTGAAGGTGAAACCCGCAATGTGCTGGTGGAAGCGGCCAGACTGGCTCGAGGTGACATCAAAAAACTGGCAGAAGCCGATGCCGATGACTTTGATGCGGTTATTTTGCCAGGCGGCTTTGGCGCTGCCAAAAATCTGTCCGATTTCGCTGTCAAGGGCGCGCAGTTGAGTGTCCGCGAGGAACTCAGCAATTTTATACGTGCCATGCACAACGGCGGTAAACCGGTTGGATTGATGTGTATCTCACCGGTGATGTCAGGTGTGTTGTTTGGTGCTGGAGTTAAGTGCACTGTGGGTGATAACCCCGAGATTGCTGCAGCCATCGAATCCACCGGAGCTGAGCACCGGACCTGTGGTGTCGGTGATATCTGTATCGATGAGCAGAACAAGCTGGTTACCACGCCCGCCTATATGTTGGCCGGCCGTATCAGTGAAGCGGCCACGGGCATCAACAAACTGGTGGACGCAGTACTGGCAATGGCTTGAGCATTGGGCCAGTTAACAGGCAATCCTTTCTGGGACTATTCGCTGGTTCACTACGGTCGCCCCGAAGTGGCCCGGGCGTGTCTCGAGTTACAGGAAGACGTTGGTGCCAATGTTAATCTGGTCCTGTTTTGTTGCTGGCTCGGCAGTTTCGGGCAGGTATTAACTGTCCAGGATCTGGATGAAGCGGAAGAGGTCATTCGAGACTGGAATGAACAGGTTGTCGAGCCGTTGCGTGGCATTCGGCGTTTTGTACAGTCGAAATTCGCGGGCTTTGCCGATCAGGAATGGCCGCAGGAAGTTAAGCAACTTGAACTCAGAGCCGAGCGAGTTGTCCAGAATAGGCTGTGTAACTGGTGGTGGACAAAATGCGGCAGCTCAACGGACACGGACAGTACCAATAGAAGCGAGCCAGGCGGCGAAGAACAGCTGCAAAATCTGAATCTTTACCTGAGCCGTACAAGCGATATTACAATAAATTCCGGAAGTCCACTGGTTTGGCCGGTGGCTTCTGCAAAGCCCAAAAACTGAATTTACGTTAACATAACACTTAAATTGATTTTCCATACAAGGTACTGATTATGAAAATGAAATATCTACTGCTGGCTTCGACGGCCATTTTTGCTCTTGGCGCCTGCAGTGAAAAGCCCCAGACACAGCAGACAAGCGATCAAGATCAGGAGCCGGTTCTGGAAACGCAATTACAGAAGTACAGTTATGTCATTGGTGTGGATATGGGTGGCCAATTGGCCATGGGTGGTATTGAGCTGGACCGCGAAACCTTTGCCGCGGGTCTTGCTGACGCACTCGATAATCGTCCTCCGCGTATTGATAACGAAGAGCTGGCCGAGGTGATTGAAACCTTCCATGCGGAGCAGCAAGCCAAGCAACAGTCATTAAATGGTGAAAAGCAGGCGGAAATGGCAAAAGCTGGAGAGAAAAATGCCGCTGAGGGGAAGGCCTTTCTTGCTGCCAACGCCAATAAGGACGGTGTGATTACCACTGAAAGCGGACTGCAATACAAGGTCATTACGGCAGGTACTGGCGCATCGCCTGATGCCAACGATCAGGTTTCCGTAGAGTATCGGGGGACTCTGGTTGACGGTACGGAGTTTGATGCCTCCGAAAAACACGGTGGTGCGATAGAGCTGAACGTCGGACAGGTAATCCCGGGTTGGACAGAAGCGCTGCAGAAAATGCAGGAAGGGGCCAAGTGGGAGCTTTACATTCCTTCCGATCTCGCCTATGGCCCCAATGGCACAGCCGGGCTGATCGGTCCCAATGCCACACTGATTTTTGAAGTGGAGCTGGTCGAGGTGCTGGGCCTCGATTAATTCCTGTCCGATTTTTCCTATTCAATAAAAAAGGCCCTCATGGGCCTTTTTTATGGTTAGCCAGTTCGGTAATGACGCAGGAAAATTTTCCGGTGCCATTGGCCGGGTCAGCTAGTTGTTATTTGGGGACTGATCGTGATGTGCGGAATGCAGGACTTCGATCATGTAGTCCTCGGCCTCGAGCCGTGACTCAATGGCTTCTCCCAGGGTAGACAGATCGGCTGCCAGAGAGGTGAGATCGTCGGTCTCCAGATATTTGTCATTGAAGTCAAGGATCAGCTCTGTTGTTGCATCAATTGTTTCTAGCAGTCCGTTGGCGGCCTCCAGTGCGTCTTTGTCCCGATAGCTGTTACCTTCACGGATCAACTGATCGTAGATTTCAAAGTGGCCTGCGGACGTATAGTCCACAAGAATTTCAAAAAAAGTTTTGACCTTCTTGCCCTGTGATAGGTCCTCACTGCTGAAATGGCGAATTTCGCCCAGCGCACAAAAGCGAACCAGCATTTCCTGCCGTTCCTCCAGCCACTGATCTATCAGTTGGCTGACACCTCCCCAGCGCTCCTTGGCCGACTTGCAATTTTCTAGCATAAACGGTGCTGCTTGTGATTGTTGGAATGCACCAAGCATAGGGAAACAGTGTGTGCGTGGCAAGCACACATTAGGCACGCACGGCCACGCTGGCTGTCAGGGCTAATCGAGGAAAAAAATGACCAGCCACGGCAGGCTGAAAGCCGTCAGCGCGCCTGTCATGCCCAGCCCAAGGCTGGCGAAAGCGCCGCAACGGGCGCTGATTTCAAAAGCCCGGGTTGTCCCGACCCCGTGCGCACAAATGCCTGTGACAAAGCCAATGATACGGTCGTCCGTGATACCCAGCCAACGAAAAATCAGGGGGCCCAGCACCGCTCCCACAACACCGGTAAACACAACCACGCCGGCAGTCAGTGCCGGCAGACCGCCAATCTTTTCTGACAGACCAAGGGCAATAGGTGTGGTAACTGATTTGGGGGCCAATGAAATCAGTGTCTCTACGGAGCCACCCAGTAACCATGCGATCGCCAGGGCACTTGCCACAGCAAAACTGGCACCAAATATCAGTGTAATGATAAGTGGCTTGGACAGTCGGCTAATATGGTGAAATTGCTGATGCAGTGGAATGGCCAGCGCAACGGTCGTGGTGCCCAGCAAAAAAAAGAACAGCTGATTGGCCTTCCGGTATTGGTCGTAATCAATATGGGTGGCGACCAGGATGGCGCTCACCATTAACGGACCTGTGACCAGCGGGTGCATCAGCGCCTGTAGGGTGGGCCGACCCCGATTGACCCGGTAGAGCCAGAGAGCGGCGGCAAAAGCAGCGCAGGTCAGGGCCAACAGCAGGATAGTGGCCATCCAGGTTGTCATGGACGATGGCCTTCAGCGGGCATCAGTTTTTGCATCAACAGGGCCGCCAATAGCAGTGTTAGCAATGTTGCCAGAACAATGGCCCCGGCGATGGGGAGCCATTGACTCGAAGAGATATCGGGCAGAAAAAAAAGGCCGGTACAGGCGGGAAGAAACATCAATGACAGCCAGCGGATAAGCACGTGGCCTGTTCGCCCCAGCCAGGCCGGTGTTTCCGTGTGGCTGAACTGCAGCGCCAGAAATAACAGGACCATGCCGATTACCGGGCCGGGTACCGGTATCCCTGTGATGTGGCTGATTCCCTCACCAATGCCCTGAAACAGGATCAGTACGGCGAGTCCGCGCAGCAAATTCACTGCCGGCGAACCATTTGCCACAGGCCCAGCGCAGCCAGCAGGATAAAACAAACCAGAGTCCAACCGGGAATGCTGAGACCGAGAAACAACCATTGCACCTCGGCACAGTTGCCGTCACCGCGCAGCAGCATGCCCAACGCATCGCTGAAATTGAAAACGTCAAACAGGTATTCCACCGGTGGTCCGCAGGCGGGAACCCGCTCCTCTGGCAGATGTTGCAACCAGAGCTGTTTGCCGGAGAAAAAACCACCTGCCAGTGCACTGAGGGCGGTGATAGCACCGTAAAAGCGTGTGTGCCGGTGGTGAAGAAATGCCAGCAGAGCGATAAGCCCGGTGGCTATGACGAAAACCCGCTGGGTGACGCAAAGGTAACAGGGAACCAGTCCCATTATGTGTTGCATGTATAGGGCGATCAGGATCAACAGCGTGCAGCCGAGAAAAATCACCAGATTGGTCTGTCTTGTCGTCGGTATCATTGGATTATTCCCTTCAGGAGGACATTCATTTTAGACGTTGGCTTTCGGTAAACTCAATCAACAGAGGAAAGACCTGGTGAAACTCTTTGGACAATAACCGGTAGTCCCGTTGCAGTTGCGGGAAAGCCCGGTGGAGGGGTATCGGTGTTTTAAAACGTTGACCGATGCGTTCCAGCATATATTCCAGATTTTGAAACTGTACGTAGTTTTCAAGCCAGTTCACCCGGGGTGCCACTTCACTGAAATGTTTGGCCCTGTCCGGTAAAACCTCTGCATAATCCGATAGATTGCGGTAGAAATCCTGGCAAAAGTCTGCGAGGGGGCGATGGTGGTATCTCGACCAGTTATCGGCCAGAAAGTGGTCGTAGCAGAGGTCGAGCAGTATCCCGCCAAAGCGCCGGTAGGGTGGTTCGAAGCGACTGAGGGCAGTCCGGACGGCCGGAAGATTGTCGGTGAAAACATCTATTTTTCGATGCAGTAAAATCCCTGCCTCGATCGCTGGCGGGTAATCTCCCCGCAGGGGTCCCTTGACGAAATCACCCAGCAACCCACCGATCATCCGCTCAGGGCAATGACCTGACAGGTAGAGGTGGGCGAGGTAGTTCACAGCTGAAAATCATACTGCCGGTAATAATCGGCAAGAAACTGGTCAAAACTCCGGTCATCGCTCTGCTCAATCTCCTGTTGTTGTCGCAGCGAATCCCGGGCCAGCTGTTGATAGTGTGCCTCAGTTTCCCGATCCAGTGGTGTGTCCAGGAAGTATTCGCGGTGTCGGGTGGCGTATTTCATGGCGACGCGAAAGAATGTCTGGTTGGTCTCTGCCATTTCCTCCAGCATCCGGGCGGAGGGGGGCAGCGAAGGGTCCTTCAACCGACGGCGGAGTGACAGCAACGTTTTTTGGTAACGGTCATCGCCATGGTGATCATCCATCATGCTAGCCACTGGTGCCATATCGGCAAATATTGCTTCGGCCCACTTTAGAAGTGATCGCTCACTCCCTCCATCCCGTAGGGTGAGCGCAGGATTCCGTCCCCGATAAACCGTGCGTCGCTGATTATCCAGGATATTTCGATATTCCTGGTCATCGGTGTCCGGGCTACTGGCCAACAGGCAAGTGAGCAGAAAAAT
>DDNV01000039.1:0-462 GCA_002341315.1 Cellvibrionales bacterium UBA2511 | reverse complement strand
AGAAAAATGTCGAGGAAATCTATCTGCTCACGATCAATACCCAGTGGCTGGTAGGGATTAAGGTCAATACAGCGCACCTCGATATATTCAACACCGCGCTCCCACAGTGCGCTTAATGGCGTCTCTCCGGTGTTGGTTGTCCGCTTTGGCCGGATGGTGCTGTAAAACTCATTTTCAATCTGAAGTAAGTGGGTACTCAGTTGCTGGTACTCACCATGGTGGTCTTTGAGTCCTACTGATTCGTACGCCGGATAGGGTTTGACCAGCGCACCGCGGAGGGTGGTGACGTAGCTACGCAGATCGTTATAACAGACAATCAGTTGCTCCTGGGCCGTGCTTTGATAACCCAGATCGCCCATTCTCAGTGAGGTGGCGTCGGGTGCATACAGGCTGTGGTCGTCTTTGCCAAAGGGTATCAGGCGATGCTCACGGCCCCTGACAAAGCTGCGGCAAACCCCGGGC
>DDNV01000053.1:71508-80768 GCA_002341315.1 Cellvibrionales bacterium UBA2511 | reverse complement strand
CTGACCGGGTCTTCAGGATCTCTGTCAGCGATTATACCGAGTCAACGCTGTTGCCGCATCTGATGCGGCGTTTGCGCTCCGAAGCTCCCAATATAACACTTGATGTATTGACGCCCAGCGATATCAGTTATCAGGATGTCGAGCAGGGCAGTATTGACCTCGTGATCAACCGTTTCGATGTGCTGCCGCAGTCGTTTCATCAGATGACCATTTGGCGAGATACGTTTTCCTGTGTGGCGAGTATTCACAATCCGATCATTCACGACTTCACCCTCGACAACTATCTGGATAGCGGCCACGTCTGGGTCAGTAAAACAGGAATGGGTGTGGGGGTCGGCATGGAGCCCGGAGCTGAGCAGCGCCTTGGTTGGGTCGATGAGGCCCTGACCAGGATTGGCAAGAAACGTCGTATTCGGGTGTTCACCCGCCATTATCAGGCCGCTATGAGGTTGGCTGAGTTGCATGATCTGGTGATTACTTTGCCTACCAAGGCTGCCTCGCTACTGGTGGATAACCCGCATGTGGCAATTCTCGAGCCGCCCTTTGCGATTCCTGAAATTGAGCTGAAAATGGCCTGGAGTCCACTGTTGCAGCACAATCCTGCACATCAGTGGATACGGCGAACTATTGCAGATGTGGCGAAAACACTGGATTGAGAACAGCTAACGTTATTCGTTGAGTAAATAGCGAAAATAATACCTATAAAATTGCTAAATCCCCGCTGGGTTCCCTACAATTCTCGCTCGTCTTCCCTATCGTAACCACAGGGCTCAATCATGACTGAACGTATTCAAGTGAGTGGACTTCAGGTGTCTCAAGCCATTCACGACCTCGTCAAACACGACATTATCCCCGGCACCGGAATAGACCTGGAAGCTTTCTGGCAGTCATTCAGCGTAATTATCGATGAATTTGCGCCCAAAAATCGTCAACTGCTTAAAAAGCGTGATCAGCTGCAGGCACAAATTGATGCCTGGCATCAGCAGCACAGCGGTCGGGCTCACAACCTTGGCGACTACAAGGCCTTCCTGACAGAAATTGATTATCTGGTTCCAGAGGGTGAAGGTTTCTCGATCACGACGGAGAATGTTGACCCCGAAATCGCCCAACAGGCAGGTCCGCAGTTGGTGGTGCCCGTCATGAATGCCCGCTTTGCCCTGAATGCGGCCAATGCCCGCTGGGGTAGTCTATATGATGCACTGTATGGTACGGATGTCCTTCCGGAAACCGATGGTGCCGAAAAGACGGCGAAGTACAACCCGGCTCGCGGTGCCCTGGTCATCGCGTATGCCCGAAAACTCCTTGATGACACAGCACCTCTTGCCGGTCACTCCCACAAAAATGCCACTCAATACCGTGTTATTGATGGCCAGTTGCAGGTGATGCTGGATGACGGTAGTCAGGTTGGTCTCGCGGATCCGGGCAAATTTGTCGGATACCAGGGAGATGCTGAAAGTCCTAGAGCTATACTTTTTGAAAACAACAAGATACATATGGAAGTTCAAATTAATCGAAACAGTCAAATTGGCTCTTCAGACGCGGCGGGCGTCAAAGACATCCTGATGGAGGCAGCCTTGACCACCATCATGGACTGTGAAGACTCCGTGGCCGCTGTTGACGCCGAAGACAAGGCACTGGTTTACCGCAACTGGCTTGGCCTGATGAAAGGCGATCTTGAGGAAACCCTCAACAAGGCTGGCAAGACCATTGTGCGTCGTATGAACCCCGATCGGGAATACACCACGCCTGCCGGTGATACGCTGGCATTACCGGGTCGCAGTCTGCTGTTTGTCCGCAATGTGGGTCACCTGATGACCAACCCTGCGATCCTCGACGCTGGGGGCAATGAAATTCCGGAAGGGATTATGGATGCCATGATCACCAGCCTGATCGCCATTCATGACCTGAAAGGCAACAGCACCGTCCGCAACAGTAAAACCGGCAGTGTTTATATCGTAAAGCCGAAAATGCATGGTCCTGAAGAGGTGGCATTTACCAACAGCCTGTTCAATGCGGTGGAAGATGCCCTTGCTTTGCCCAGAAACACCCTGAAAGTGGGCATTATGGATGAGGAGCGCCGTACCTCTGTAAACCTGAAAGAGTGTATTCGCGCCGCCAGTGAACGTGTGGTCTTTATTAATACAGGTTTCCTCGACCGCACGGGTGACGAGATTCATACCAGCATGGAAGCGGGTCCATTTGCGCCAAAGGGCCAGCTGAAAACCCTGAAGTGGATCACCGCCTACGAAGACCAGAACGTGGATGTGGGGCTGGCTTGCGGACTGAAAGGACGTGCCCAGATTGGCAAGGGCATGTGGCCGATTCCAGACCATATGGCCGACATGATGGTGGCCAAGATAGGCCACCCAAAAGCAGGTGCCAATACCGCCTGGGTACCTTCACCCACTGCGGCAACATTGCACGCGATTCACTATCACCAGGTAGACGTTTTTGCCCTGCAAAATGAACTGGCGAATCGGGTTCCCGCCAGTGTGGATGATATTTTGACCATCCCACTGCTGGATGGTGAACTGACCGCAGAGGACATTCAGAAAGAACTGGACAACAATGCCCAAGGCATTCTTGGTTATGTGGTTCGGTGGGTGGAGCAGGGCATTGGTTGCTCGAAGGTGCCTGACATCAACAATGTGGGTCTTATGGAAGACCGCGCGACTTTGCGTATTTCCAGTCAGCACATAGCCAACTGGTTGCGCCATGGGATTTGTGGCGAAGAGCAGGTGATGGAAACCATGAAGCGCATGGCTAAAATTGTCGATGCCCAGAATGCTGACGATCCCGATTACCGTCCCATGGCGCCAAACTTTGATACCAGTGTGGCGTTTGCTGCGGCATGTGATCTGGTGTTCAAGGGCTGTGCTCAGCCCAGTGGTTATACTGAACCTCTGTTGCATGCCTATCGGCAGAAGGCGAAGTTACAGTAATCGTCGATATTGCCCGAGAAAAACGCTGTTCCTGGGAACGGCGTTTTTTTGTTATTTCGTAGTCAATTTAAGATTGGCGGTCTCGCTCTAGATGTGCAGGCGTCGCAATTCGGAGTCCACTTCTCCCTGCTCCCAATGGTTATCAAATTCCTCCACAAGTTCAACTGCTTCCAGTGGGGCATATGACACGGCATAACCAATAAACCGTTCGGGCTCTTGCTTGTAGAGTATGCCGCTCTTGTCGATCAATAAAAACTCACGGTGCAGACAGGGTTCCGGTGAATTGAATTTTCGCATCTGGATGCGGCTGGGCAGGCGGTGACAGAGTTCCTTGAGTTGATTGGTTTGATGTATCACCTGATAAAGGTCCCTCACCAGTATGTTCACCTTGGCCAGTGGGTGGCTGGTGGCAAATGTGTAAATGGCATCGCAAAACTCAGTATTGCTGTAGATAGCCGCTTCCAGTCGCTCTGAAAAAATACGAACTTCCCGATGGGCCAGCTGTACCAATGAAACAGCCTGATCACGGAATTGATCCAGTCCTTCAACGGACATTCGCTGGCGATCTTCTTCGGCAATTTCTTTCAGAACCGGTTTTGGCGTGTGATCTGTAAATTGGTGCAGGTCCAGTACCATTTTTCTGTGTGGAATACCCGCATCGAGAAAATTTTCGCCCTGTGCAGTAAAACCGAAGCCCTCGTAAAAAGGTAATGCCCTGATTTGTGCATTCAGCGTCAGCTCCTGGTGCCCCTCACGGACGGCGTATTTGATCATTTTGCGCATCAGTGCCGATCCGACACCCAACTGCCGATAGTCCTTTAAGACAGCCATCCTGCCAATCTGGCCATCTGGCAGCATTCTGGCTGTCGCCATAGGAATATCGTCAGGTCCATACGCGAGCCAATGCATGGCCACTGGGTCGTGCTCATCAATCTCTTCTTCAATGGGTACATGCTGTTCTTCGACGAACACCTGATGGCGTATCGCCTCAAGCTGTACATTTGAGTTTTGCCAGCTGGTTTGTTCAACCTCAATAGGAAAAAAATCAACGGTTTCCACAGAGCACTCCTTCTTTTTGCTTATCTTAGCTGTGGGATGACCATATAAACAGTGGTGGATGTTACGCTAAGATCAGTGGTGGAAGACAACAAGGAATAAACGTGGGTGCTTTAATCTTAAGGTTAATATTAGTGGCAATGTTATTGCCGCCGATGCTTTATGCCGACGGGGCACCGGTAATTTTTGAATACGACGACCGCTTTCATCCGATTTATTCTGGTGGCGGTATGGTTGTATCCCAGGAGTATCTGGCCAGTCAGGTGGGCGCCGATATTTTGAAACGGGGAGGCAATGCGGTGGATGCAGCTGTCGCCACTGGTTTTGCGCTGGCTGTTACCCTGCCTCAGGCCGGTAATCTCGGTGGCGGCGGGTTCATGATGGTATATCTGGCCGAGAAAGATAAAACACTGGCTATCGACTACCGTGAAATGGCTCCGGCTGCCGCCCGACAGGATCAATTTCTTGACCACAATGGGGAAGTTGATAAATCACTCTCCCGATTTAGCCATCAGGCTGCCGGTGTCCCCGGGACAGTGGCCGGTCTGGTTCACGCTCTTGAACGTTATGGCACGATGAGCCTGTCAAAAGTTATGGCGCCGGCTATCGCCCTGGCCAGAAAGGGCTTTGTTGTGAACCACGAACTGGCCGCTTCACTCGATAAGGCTGCACCCCGGTTACAGTCCCATCCGGCATCTTCCAACTATTTTTTTCGCTCAGATGGTAGGCCGCTAAAGGTTGGCAGCCTATGGCGCCAGGCTGATCTGGCGACCACGCTGGAGCTTATCGCCACCAGAGGTGCCGATGGATTCTATCGCGGTCCGGTTGCCAAACTGATTACCGATGAAATGGCGAGGGGGAATGGGCTGATCACAGCCCGCGATCTGGTCAAATATCGGGTTGTTGAGCGTCGTCCCGTATCTGGGAGCTATCGTGGATATCGAGTTGATTCCATGCCGCCGCCATCCTCCGGCGGTATCCATCTCATACAGATGCTCAATATACTGGAGGGCTGGGATTTGGCGTCCCATGGTCACAATAGCGCCGCTTACCTGCATCGGCTGATAGAGTCCATGCGGCGCGCCTATGCTGACCGCAGCAGACACCTTGGTGACCCGGACTATTACCCGGTTCCAGTAGACCGGCTCATTGACAAGCAATACGCAGCACAGTTGCGCAAGGGCATTGATCTGAACAGGGCCAGTCGGTCGGAGGACGTCCAGCCACACTTGGCTGTGCCTGAAGAAAGCCCCCAAACAACCCACTTTGTCGTATGGGATGAGCAGGGCAATGTAGTGAGCAATACCTATACACTGAATTTTTCATACGGCAGTGGTATTGCTGTGACGGGCGGAGGGTTTCTACTCAATAATGAAATGGATGATTTCTCGGCAAAAGCCGGGGTGCCCAATGCCTACGGGTTGACCGGTGAAGAAGCCAATGCTATCGGTCCGGGAAAGCGGCCGCTGTCTTCAATGACGCCGACGATCGTATTCCAGGATGGAAAACCGATTATGGCAACGGGCAGCCCGGGGGGTAGCACCATTATCACGGTGGTGCTGCAGCATATTCTCAATCATCTCGATTTTGATATGAATATTGCCGAAGCTGCGGCGGTACCCCGTATTCATCATCAATGGTTGCCTGACCAGGTTGTGTTTGAGCGAGGTATTAGCCCCGATACTATCCGAATACTTGAAGAAATGGGGCATGAAACATCTCCTCACACCCGTGTGCTGGGCAAAGTTCAGGCTGTTGCTGAAAAGAGTGGTCGTCGTTCAGGCGTGACCGATACCCGTTGGCCCGGTGGCGGCGTTGCTATCGACAAGTAATGCAAGTGACTGTCAGCAAGCCGAAGGTGGTGCGCTATTTATCGACCTGTTCTCCGTTCAAATAATGTCTTCCATCAATCGTGGCGCGTCGATCAACGTCCGCTTCATCGACCAATTCCGGGTACTTCGGTGCGGTCATGTAGCGGGCAAACCAGTCGCCCAGCAATGTTTTATCCTCCGTCATTTCCCTGAGCATGGCCTGCACCTGCTCGATGAATGCAGGATCAATCGCTTCAGTTGCCATGCCAGGCGTAAGGGGTGGGTCCCGGTAGTAGCAGCTGTTCCCCTGGGTCATCAGTTCTGTAGTGAGGTCATCAAGCATATCGGTGAGCGATGGGGACCTGAAACCGAATGAGTAGGTAAGGCAATCATTTTCTGCAACCCCCCAATGGGAAATCCCCGGAGGCAGATAAAGCATGTCGCCCGGCTGAAGGATCCATTCATCCACTACATCAAAGGTCTGCAGGATTCGAAGCGGTGTGCCGGTTATAAGCGGTGATTGTTTATCGCAGAATTTGCCAATCTGCCAACGACGCTGTCCCTGACCCTGCAGAAGAAACACATCATAATAGTCGAAGTGGGGGCCGACGCTACCGCCGGCCGGGGCATAACTGACCATGACGTCTTCGACTCGCCAGGGCGGTAGAAAATTGAAGTAGGGCAGCAAAGCCTTGACTTCGGGCACCCACAGATCGGCGCCCTGGACCAGAAGACTCCAGCAGCTTTCAGGCAATTGAGCAAAAATACTCTCATCAAAAGGTCCATGCTGAAGTTCCCAGGGGCCAGACTCACCTTTTTCAAAGACAATGCGCGATTCCACCTCTTCTTCTAGAGACAGACCTGCCAGTTCATCGGGCGTTAGGGGCGACTCAAAATTAGGGAAGGCATTCCGGATCAGTAGCGGTTTTTTCTGCCAGTATTCAGCGAGAAACTCCTCAGTCGACAAGTTTCCAAGAATCGATTGAATGGTCATGGCTGTCCTCGCTGAAACCTGGTGGTACTCATCAAAAATTGGGCTGTCTGAAAAAACTGGACAAAAATTAGATCGCTTTCGCCTGAGTGGGGGCGCTGCCAATGTAATTGGAGGGTGTTAAAGCGAGCAGTTCAGTTTTGGCCATTTCAGGGATATCCAGTGTGTCGACAAATGCCTGAATGGCTTCCCGCGTGATCGCCTGCCCGCGTGTCAGGGCTTTCAGTTTTTCGTAGGGCTCCGGAATATTGTAACGCCGCATTACGGTTTGTACCGGTTCGGCAAGAACCTCCCATGCACCATCGAGATCAGCCTCTAAGCGCAGCTGATTCAGTTCCAGTTTACCAATACCCTTTAATGTTGACTGATAGGCAATCAGACTGTATCCGAAACCCACACCCATATTGCGCAGTACGGTGGAATCGGTGAGATCCCTTTGCCAGCGGGAAATCGGCAGCTTTTGTGCCAGGTGGGTAAAGATGGCGTTGGCAATGCCCAGATTGCCCTCGGCATTCTCGAAATCTATCGGGTTTACCTTATGTGGCATGGTTGAAGAACCCACTTCTCCGGCAATGGTTTTCTGTTTGAAGTAGCCGAGAGAAATATAGCCCCAGATATCGCGGTTGAAGTCGATCAGGATAGTATTGAGCCGGGCTATCGCATCAAACAGTTCTGCAATGTAGTCGTGTGGTTCAATTTGAGTGGTATAGGGATTCCACTCCAGCCCCAGGCCTGTAATGAACGTTTCTGCATTGCTTGCCCAGTCCACGGTTGGGTAAGCGGACAGATGCGCGTTGTAGTTGCCAACGGCACCGTTAATTTTTGCCATCAACGATACCTGCCGAATCTGCGAGAGTTGTCGCGTTATCCGGTAGACAACATTGGCGATCTCCTTGCCAATCGTAGTCGGGGAGGCGGTCTGTCCATGGGTGCGAGCCAGCATGGGGACATCGGCATAACGGTGGGCCAATTCGCTAAGTTGGTGCACAATCTGGCCAACCTGTGGCAGCAGGATTTGATCGCGACCTTCCTTCAACATCAGCGCATGGGCGATGTTGTTGATATCCTCGGACGTACAGGCAAAGTGGACAAATTCTGATACCGCCAGTAACTCCGGATTTGTTGCGATGGATTCCTTGATAAAGTATTCAACCGCTTTTACATCATGGTTGGTGGTGCGCTCTATCTCTTTGATTCTTTCGGCTTTCTGCTCATCAAAATTTTCCACCAACTGATTCAGTACCTCGTTGGCGCTATCTGAAAATGGCGGGATTTCCTTCAGCTCCGGATGGGATGCTAGCTGTTGTAACCAGCGAACTTCCACGGTCACGCGGTGTTTGATTAAACCAAATTCACTGAATGCCACCCGTAGTGGCTCGGTTTTTCTGCTGTAGCGACCATCAATAGGGGAAATGGCAGTAAGTTCGGAAAGGTTCATGAGGTTATCTAGTGTCCGGGTCAGGAAATCCGCAGATTTTACCCGAAATAGTTGGGGTTTTCAGGGAAAGTTACTGATTGTTTTAAAGCGCTAGGTGCGCAGGGCGTGGAGTTGAGAGAGAAGCTGCTTGCGGCTGAAAATCAAGTGATAGCGTTTGCCACCCAGTTGATGCCACAGAATGGCTGCCCTGATGCCGGCAAAAAGCAGGCAGCGTATTCGTTGAGCAATAGAGTCCTGCTGCAGGTATCCCGCATAGCCATTTACCTGAATGCGATAGCGGAATGTACTGATGCTGTCCTGATAGATCTGGGCCAGGTTCGCAATGACGTTGGTATGACTGACTGAAGAGAAGTGGGTTGCCTGGCGATCGGCCTGTTCCAGCCGCTCTCCGATCATGTTGATCATAGTTTTATTGTTTAGCAGTTTTCTGGATAGATGGATGACGCCCACGGCGTAACGTAGCGTGTCGGACTGCTTGGCGGTTGTCTGTAGTGTCAGTAGTTCCTGCAGGGTTTCCATGCCCAGCTGGAGATTATCTACTGAGCCGAATACCTGTTCGGTGCTATCCGGGTTTTGCTGAAACAGGCTCTCGATACAGACTTGAAAACGATCGGTGGGGATTGACCCGGTTTTTGCCAGTGTCTCGACCAGTTGACAAGCCTGAAACACACCACTGAGTGCAATCATCTGATCTTTTGTAGGTTTCTTTAGCAGCATAACGACTCAGTTGAGTTCCATGTGTGATTGATGACTCCACCACCCATACAAATCTCTCCATCGTAAAACACCACGGATTGTCCGGGGGTGACGGCCCGTTGTCGCTCATCAAACAGGATTTGATAGCCATCGTCTCTCTTCGTGACGATGCACCCCTGATCGGCCTGTCGGTAGCGAACCTTGGCTTTGCATCGGAATTGATTGTGGGTGGGTAATCCGTTGATCCAGTGGACTTCAGCAGTACTCAAGCTGTCACTGTACAAGAGCGGGTGCTCCGCACCCTGGGCGACAATCAGTACGTTTCT
>DDNV01000053.1:71177-71399 GCA_002341315.1 Cellvibrionales bacterium UBA2511 | reverse complement strand
GTTTCTGGGTAGGTCTTTGCCCACCACATACCAGGGGTCATCTGTGGCACCTCGGAGACCGCCAATGCCTAACCCCTGACGTTGTCCCAGCGTATGGTACATCAAGCCTTGATGGATACCGACAACGATGCCCTCGGGGTTTTCGATATCGCCGGGTTGTGCCGGTATGTATTGCTCGAGAAAATCCTTGAAACGACGTTCGCCGATAAAGCAGATGCCGGT
>DDNV01000053.1:70266-71019 GCA_002341315.1 Cellvibrionales bacterium UBA2511 | reverse complement strand
TCGCCGATAAAGCAGATGCCGGTGGAGTCCCGCTTCTTTGCTGTAGCCAGACCATGTTGTTCAGCAAGAGCCCGCACGGTCGGCTTTTCAAGTTCGCCGAGGGGAAACAGCGATTGACAGAAAGCGGCCTCATCAACAGCGTGCAGGAAATAACTCTGATCTTTGTTGTTGTCCAGCCCTTTCAATAGAAAGGTTTGCCCATCGCTGTCAAGACGCCTTGCGTAGTGGCCTGTGGCGATAGCCTCGGCGCCAAGAATGCGGGAGTAGTCGAGAAATGTCTTGAACTTGATTTCGCGGTTACAGAGGACATCGGGGTTTGGTGTGCGACCGGCTTTGTACTCGGCCAAAAAGTACTCAAAAACGTTGTCCCAGTATTCCGCAGCGAAATTGGCGGTATGGAGGTGGATGTTTAGTGAATCTGCAACAGCCTGGGCGTCATTGAGATCCTGGCGGGCAGTGCAGTAATCGGTGCCATCATCCTCATCCCAGTTCTTCATGAACAGACCTTCCACATCAAACCCCTGCTGTTGCAACAACAAAGCAGTGACAGAAGAGTCTACGCCGCCGGACATGCCGACAATGACTTTTTTTGGTGAGTTCATAGGGGAGCGGATTTTACCGGTGAGTTTTCAGTAAATCCAATGAATAGAAGACGCCTCTTCGGTAATCCTCGATTGCTTCGAGAACCATGGGACTTCGCAGTTGTTGTCTTTTTTGTAGTATTTCTTCATAAGTCAGCCACATCGCTTCCTC
>DDNV01000053.1:69307-70092 GCA_002341315.1 Cellvibrionales bacterium UBA2511 | reverse complement strand
GCGGTGGGTACAACATGCCAGGTAGTTTCTTCTAACGTTTCTCTGATGGCGGCTTCAATGGGCGTCTCTCCGGGTTCAACATGCCCGGCGGGCTGGTTGTATAGCTCGAGTCCATTGCGAATTTCCCTGACCATAAGAAAGTGGTGCTCACGTTTTACAACCACGGCTACCGTCAGATGAATTTGATCCATTATTTCGGCCTCTTTGGAGGTTGCCTTTGGGGTTTTGTGGTAGGTAGATGAATGGTTTCCCAGCGGTATTGTCCCGGCAGTAGGCTCCCAAGTGCCCAGTTACCAATGGCAACCCTGATCAGTCTCAGTGTGGGGAAGCCGGTTGCTGCAGTCATCCTGCGTACCTGTCTGTTTTTGCCTTCTGAAATTTGCAGTTCTATCCAACTGGTAGGTTGATTCTGCCGTTGCCTTATGGGCGGATTTCGTGTCCAGAGTCGGGGTGGTTCGATCAGTTTGGCTGAGGCGGGCCGAGTGATGCCGTCCCCCAGCTTCACGCCCCGCACCAGTTGAGCCAATGCAGGTTGTGTTATTTCGCCCTCGACCTGAGCCCAGTAAGTCTTTTTCAGTTTGTATCTCGGATTGCTGATGATTGCTTGTAATTTGCCGTCATCTGTTAACAGGAGCAGACCTTCTGAGTCATGGTCCAACCGTCCAGCAGCATAAATGTCTGGTTGCTTCAGGTAATGCCCCAGACCCGGGTGCCCGTCACAATCAGAGAACTGGCTCAAGACACCATAGGGTTTATTGAAGAGCAGGAGATTGGCCATGGATTGG
>DDNV01000053.1:60845-69182 GCA_002341315.1 Cellvibrionales bacterium UBA2511 | reverse complement strand
GGAGATTGGCCATGGATTGGATGCATATTTTTTGAGACTAAAATGCCCTGAAGCTATGTAAATCAACTACAAGAGCACATGTGTTTGTGATAACATCTTATGCGTTTCTAAAGATATACAACAATAAAACCAAGAATTATTTGTTTCAAACCCTACAATAACGCACTAGTAACCTACCCAACATATGGAGCCAACAATGGGATATCAGCACATCCAGATACCAACTGATGGTGAAAAAATTACAGTCAATTCCGATTATTCTCTTAATGTTCCCAGCAACCCCATTATTCCGTTCATCGAAGGTGACGGTATCGGTGTAGATATCTCGCCAGTGATGATCAAGGTTGTCGATGCTGCCGTTGAAAAAGCCTACGCAGGGAGCAAGAAAATTTCCTGGATGGAAGTTTATTGCGGCGAGAAAGCTGCAGAAATTTATGATGGCGACTGGTTTCCCGCCGAGACGCTGGATGCCATCAGAGAGTTTAGTGTTTCAATCAAGGGGCCATTGACAACGCCGGTGGGTGGAGGCTTTCGCTCATTGAACGTGGCTCTGCGTCAGGAACTCGACTTGTATGTTTGTCAGCGCCCGGTTCGCTGGTTCCAGGGTGTTCCTTCACCGGTGAAAAAACCAGGTGAAGTGGACATGTGCATCTTCCGGGAAAATTCGGAAGATATTTACGCAGGCATCGAGTGGCGTGCAGGCACTGATGAAGCCAAAAAAGTCATTAATTTCCTCCGCAATGAAATGGGCGTGACCAAAATCCGCTTCCCGGAAAATTGTGGTATCGGTGTCAAGCCTGTTTCAGAGCAGGGTACCAAGCGCCTGGTCAGTAAAGCCATTCAATATGCGATCGATCAGGATAAATCCTCTGTCACCCTGGTTCACAAGGGTAATATCATGAAATTCACCGAAGGTGCTTTTTGCGATTGGGGCTTTGAAGTGGCCAGAGATGAGTTTGGTGCGAAACCTCTGGATGGTGGGCCCTGGCAGGTCATGAAGAACCCGAACACGGGCAAAGAAATTGTTATCAAGGAAGTGATTGCAGATGCGATGTTGCAACAGGTTCTTTTGCGTCCGGCTGAATACGATGTCATAGCCACGCTTAATTTGAATGGTGACTATCTGTCGGATGCGCTTGCTGCCCAGGTGGGCGGTATCGGCATAGCCCCGGGAGCTAACCTCTCTGATAATATTGCGATTTTTGAGGCTACCCATGGTACTGCACCCAAATACGCTGGCCAGGATAAGGTTAACCCCGGCTCACTGATCCTCTCTGCTGAAATGATGCTTCGGCACATGGGCTGGAATGAAGCCGCTGATTTGGTAATCAAAGGGATCGAGGGCGCGATTTCCGAGAAAAAGGTCACATACGACTTTGAGCGTCTCATGGATGGTGCAACCTTGTTATCGTCATCCCAATTTGGCGATGCGATGATCGCCAGAATGTAAGCTTTGTTATTAAAACCCCCCGGCTCAGGGATGAGACGGGGGTTTTTTTATGACCAGGAAGGCACTAATTATTTCCATTTTCTAAGTGTTCACCGGATTCAGGTTCTGTCGGGGTAACCTCTTCGTGGTTGGCCAAAGGCATAATATTGGAAGCATGCAGGCCTTTTTGGCCCTCGGCGAGATCAAATGACACTTCTTGGCCAGCTTTTAAGGTTTTATAGCCTTCCATGTTGATAGCGGAGTAGTGGGCAAAGACATCACTCACGCCATCTGACGACAGAATAAACCCGTAGCCCTTAGCATTATTAAACCACTTGACTGTTCCTGACGGCATACACAACCTCTCATCGGGTTTTCTATTATAAGCATGGCTGTTATACAGCCGCAGGTTATAACCCTGCTAATTTAATAGTATTTATAGTGTTTATTTTTTGCTCAAGCGCGTTTTCTATAATGAAAAACCGATCAAGTCAAGTCTCCCATAATCGCAAAAAATCGACATAAACTTATTCTTAACACTAGAATAGGGCCGCAGATAGCGTATTAATATGTAAGATAGAAGCTGTTGATTCCGACAAGATTAATGAAAATGAGCTTAAAGATTTATTTTGGTGAAAAAGACGATGAGCAACAGGAGTGGCAACACAATACCGCTGCTGTTGTCGAAGCGGCATCACCTGAACTCAAACGCCCAAAGAGATACAAGGTGGTTCTGTTTAATGATGATTATACTCCGATGGAGTTTGTTGTAGGGTTACTGGAAATCTTCTTTGGCATGAATCGTGAGGTGGCGACGCGGGTAATGCTGAAGGTCCATTTGGACGGCAAGGCCGTATGTGGTGTATACACGAAGGATGTTGCAGAAACCAAAGTCGCACAAGTGAATGAGTATGCCAGGAAGAATGAACATCCATTACTTTGCGAAGTAGAACCCTCGGAAGATGATGATCTCTAAAATAGAGTTTAAAGGTATCGATATATGTTAAGCAGAGAGCTTGAGCTCAGTCTGAATAAGGCCTTTAAAGGGGCCCGTCACAAACGTCATGAATTCATGACAGTAGAACATCTACTGCTCGCGTTGCTGGATAACGAGTCAGCACTCAAGGTATTGAGAGCCTGTGGCGTTGACATCAATGTGCTTCGCCACGACCTGGATGAGTTTATTGAGTCCACAACACCGATAATCCCCGATGAGCTTGATGAAAGAGACACTCAGCCAACACTCGGTTTCCAACGTGTTCTTCAGCGCGCCGTGTTTCATGTGCAATCCTCTGGTAAAAGCGAGGTGCAGGGCGATAATGTACTGGTTGCGTTATTCAGCGAGCAGGAAAGTCAGGCCGTGTACTTCCTCCGTCTGCAAAATGTCGCCAGAATTGATGTGGTCAACTATCTCTCCCACGGGATTTCCAAATACGCAGACCAGTCGGAGCAGCACGATGGTGAGTCTCCTCAGGAAGAAAGTGCTGCGGATGCGGAAAACAACAGCAGTAGCCTGTTGGAGCAATTCACCACTAATTTAAATGCCCAGGCCAGTAAAGGCTATATCGATCCCCTCGTGGGGCGTGTTGAAGAAGTGGAGCGTGTCTGCCAGGTGCTGGCTCGTCGCCGCAAGAATAATCCGCTACTGGTCGGTGAAGCCGGTGTCGGTAAAACGGCTATCGCTGAAGGTCTCGCTAAAATGATCGTCGAAGAGAAGGTAGCAGATACACTTCGTAATAGCGTTGTCTATGCCCTTGATCTCGGGGATTTGTTAGCCGGCACAAAATACCGTGGTGACTTTGAGAAGCGCTTCAAAGGGGTGCTTGCTGAACTTCGCGAAAAAGAAGGTGCGATCCTCTTCATTGACGAAATTCATACGATTATCGGCGCTGGCGCTGCATCCGGTGGTGTTATGGATGCCTCAAATTTGTTAAAGCCCCTTTTGACCTCCGGGAAAATCCGTTGTATCGGTTCTACTACATTTCAGGAGTATCGCGGCATTTTTGAAAAAGACAGGGCTCTGTCTCGTCGCTTCCAGAAAATTGATGTGTCTGAACCCACTGTTGAAGAGACTGTGGGTATTCTTAAGGGGCTCAAGTCCCGTTTTGAAGAGCATCACAAGCTGAAGTTTACCCAGGCTGCCCTGAAAGCCGCAGCAGAACTGTCTGCACGCCACATTAATGATCGTTTTTTGCCAGACAAGGCAATAGACATTATTGATGAGGCAGGTGCCTATCAGCAGTTACAGCCGCCTTCGAAACGAAAAAAAGTCGTCGGTGTTGGTGATGTTGAGGCGATTGTCTCGAAGATGGCAAGAATTCCGCCAAAAAGTGTCTCTGCCTCTGACAAAGAGCAGCTGAAAGGTCTCACAGACAAGCTGAAAATGGTAGTTTTTGGCCAGGATGAAGCGATTACTGCCCTTTCTACGTCGATCAAGCTGGCTCGTGCCGGTCTTCGGGAAGGCGAAAAGCCGATTGGTTCTTTCCTGTTTTCCGGGCCGACAGGGGTGGGTAAAACCGAGGTGTCGCGGCAACTGGCTGAAGTGCTGGGTATCGAATTGCTGCGTTTTGATATGTCGGAGTATATGGAGCGGCATACCGTCTCCAGGCTGATAGGTGCCCCCCCGGGTTATGTGGGTTTTGACCAGGGGGGGCTGTTAACGGATGCTGTGACTAAAAATCCCCATGCTGTTGTTTTGCTTGATGAAATTGAGAAAGCCCACCCGGAGGTTTTCAATCTTTTATTGCAAGTGATGGACCACGGAACACTTACTGATAACAACGGGCGAAAGGCCGATTTCAGAAATATCATTCTGATTATGACGACCAATGCCGGTGCCGAGGAGATGAGTCGCAGCTCCATTGGTTTTACGCCCCAAGACCATACAACGGATGGCATGGCCGCGATTACCAAATTGTTTACGCCCGAGTTCAGAAACCGTCTGGATGCAATTATTCAGTTCAAGTCGCTGGACAGCAGCGTGATTCATACCGTGGTTGACAAGTTCCTCAGCCAGTTACAGCAACAACTGGATGACAAGCGCGTATTGCTCGAGGTTGATGACGAGGCGAGAGACTGGTTAGCGAAACGTGGCTATGATGAGAAAATGGGTGCTCGCCCCATGGCTCGTTTGATACAGGAAAAAATCAAGAAGCCACTGGCAGAAGAAGTGTTGTTCGGCACTTTATCTACTGGAGGTGTTGTACACGTTTCTGTATCGGAAGACGGTGAGTTGCTGATTGAGACAGAGGTTGAAGAGGCTTGATTGTGATGTCGAAAGAGTCGAATTAGCGAGCACGATAGGTGATTCGACCCTTGCTCAGGTCATAGGGTGTAAGTTCGACTTTGACCTTGTCTCCGGTAAGGATGCGTATGTAATTTTTGCGCATTTTTCCGGAAATATGTGCTGTAACAATGTGCCCATTCTCCAGTTTTACGCGAAAGGTTGTATTGGGAAGTGTGTCTACCACTTCACCTTCCATCTCAATATGATCTTCTTTCGACATGCTGCCTGTATTCTCCGCGAACGGTTTCTTCTGGAAGTGGCGCATTCTGCCTGAAAATCGGGTAATGTCAATTCATTGGTGCCCATTCACCATCCCTGAGTAACTCTAACGGTTGATATCTGTCCTTGTAAGCCATTTTTGGGCTGTCCTTTATCCAGTATCCCAAGTAAAGGTAGGGAAGTCCCAGCTCTCTTGCCAATATGAGTTCTGCCAAAATCGAGAAAGTGCCAAGACTGCGCTTCGATAACCCTGGTGAGTAGTAAGTGTAGATGGCGGATAGGCCGTCATTGAGAATGTCCACTAGACCTGCCGCGACCAGCTCACCCTTTAAGCGAATTTCCATCATGGCACTATAGTCATGAATATTGCTAATGAAGTCACGATATTGACCAATAGTTGGCGGATACATATCACCGTCGGCATGGCGGCTGTTGAGGTACTGTCGGTAAAGAGGGTAGTGTTCGCTTTCGTTGACCATACGGGTCAGCCAAATACTGAGGTCGCCATTCTGCTTACGGCACCGGCGCTGTTGGCGGTTAGGTTTAAATTGCGCCACCGGGATCCTTGCAGGAATACAGGCGTTACAATGCTTGCAGCGAGGAGCATAGATATACCGTCCACTGCGACGAAAACCCATGCCAGACAGGTAACTGTAGAGATTTTTGTCAATCCTTAGACCGGGATCGACAAACGCTGTTGTCGCTTCTTGATTTTGAAGATAACTACAGGCATGTGGCTCAGTCAGGAAAAGTCTGATGGCCTTGACATCTGGCGAAATATCCCTGGACATAATAATACTGCTTAACTTGGTGAGTGTTGTCTTGTCAGTTTAAACCCACAGGGGGGCTATGCCCAAAATTTCCGTCGAAAGGTTTGTCCTTCAGTATCTGTAGCTGATCGAGGAAGGCTACTCGCGGAATGCTTGTTGCACCCATCGAACACAGGTGGTCATTGCTGACTTGGCAATCGATCAAAGAAGTTCCCCCTTGACGGCACATCATTTCAGCTAATGTCACAAGGGCCATTTTGGAGGTGTCCTTAATCAGGCTGAACATCGACTCGCCGCAAAACACACGTCCTATCAGGACGCCATATAACCCTCCGATAAGTATGTTGTTTTGCCAGATTTCCACCGAATGTGCATGACCTTCTCGATGAAGTGCATTGTAGGCGTTCTTCATTTCGTGGGTAATCCAGGTTCCCCTGAGGCTGTTAGACCTGAGGGCGGCACAGAGCTCAATAACTGATGAAAAAGCTGTGTTAGTCCGTACTTGGTAGTTACTGCGTTTTATCGACTTTTTTAATGATCGTGAAATGTGTATCTGTTCCGGGTAGATAACTGCCCGGGGGTCGGGAGACCACCACAATATAGGTTGCCCATGCTCATACCAGGGGAAAATACCCTGACGATAGGCGGACAAAAGGGTCGTTGTTGTAAGGTTCCCGCCAATAGCCAGTAGCCCTGCTGGTTCTTTCAAAGCCTTTTCAGGATTTGGAAAAACCGGGTTCTTGTTATCCAGCGGGGTTAACTTTTCTTGCATTATCAAGCTGACGCGTCAAGATATTTTTCGGCATCCAGCGCCGCCATGCAACCGGAACCGGCAGAAGTGACAGCCTGACGATACACGTGATCGGCAACATCGCCAGCGGCAAAGACACCGTCTACGCTGGTGGCTGTGGCATTTCCATTGCTACCTCCGTGAACAATGATATAGCCATTTTTCATCTCGAGTTGGCCTGTAAATATATCCGTATTCGGTTTGTGGCCAATGGCAATAAATACACCCGATAAGGCAATGTTTGTAGCCTTGTCATCAAGTGTGCTCACAGCGCGCAACCCTGTAACCCCGGTGTCATCACCCAGTACTTCGTCCAGAGTGTGATTCCAAAGGAGTTTGATGTTACCGTTCTTGGCACGCTCAAAGAGCTTATCCTGTAATATTTTTTCGGAGCGTAGGGTCTCTCGCCGATGAATCAGTGTGACCTCACTGCAGATATTTGACAGGTAAAGCGCTTCCTCGACAGCTGTATTGCCACCGCCGATAACAGCGACTTTTTGTCCGCGGTAGAAAAAGCCGTCACAGGTAGCACAGGCGCTTACACCTTTGCCCATGAACGCTTCCTCCGATGGCAATCCTAGATACTGTGCAGAAGCCCCTGTGGCAACAATCAGTGCATCGCAACTGAAGGTTTGACTGCCCTTAAGCAAAAACGGGCGCTGTTTCAAGTCAACATGCTCAATATGGTCAAAAATGATGCGTGTATCAAAGCGCTCAGCGTGAGCCTGCATCCGCATCATCAAGTCAGGCCCCTGCACACCCTCGGCATCGCCAGGCCAGTTATCTACATCCGTGGTCGTGGTCAACTGGCCCCCTTGCTGCATGCCGGTAATAATGACCGGGTTGAGGTTGGCGCGGGCAGCATAGACAGCAGCAGTATATCCAGCGGGCCCGGAGCCGAGGATGATCAGTTTATGGTGTTGTACAGCCGACATTATTAAGGTTTCCTGCAGAATTGGATTTCAGTTAGGCCCAAAGAGCCGTTGGCTATCATAAAGAATGGAGCACGGCATACAAAATAGCATTTCTCTATGGGCAAAATATACCGGGATTATGCGGTCTCGCACCGCTGGTATTTCAACTTGCTGCCATTACAATAGCGAACAGCAATGAAAAACCTGGATGGCCCAGTTGAGTAGAGAGAAGCAGCAATCAAAAACCCGAGATTATAGTGGTGAGCAGTCACCCTCCAGGGGGCAGCTCATTCTAAGAGAGGGTGCGCTGATTGGCTGGCTGGCTGTCTGTGCATATCTGTTGCTGGCGTTTATCAGTTATACCCCGAGTGATCCTGGCTGGTCTCATACCGGTGTTGAGAATAGAGTTGAAAATGCCGCGGGCCCGATGGGCGCATGGTTGTCAGACGTGTTTTTTTCCCTGTTTGGCTATATTTCCTATCTTTTTCCGATTTTGTTGGCCGTGCGGGCGTGGGGTGTGTTCCGTGCCTATCGTCAGCAGCGGGGTGGTTTTGACGGGGTTGTCTTTGCATTGCGTATTCTGGGGCTGATTCTCGTCATGTCCTGTGCCACCTCGCTCGTTGCTCTGCACTACGGCAATGTGCCAACTTCGCTGCCCTTTGGGGTTGGCGGTATACTGGGAGCATCTGTTTCTGCTGCAGCGTCTACAGCCTTCAGTTTTGTCGGCAGCACATTAATCCTTTTGGCTATATTTCTATTTGGTCTTACGGTATTTACAGACTTGTCATGGATGGCATTAATTGATGGTGCGGGACGGCTTACCCTGCGAGGACTTGAGTTGGTGCGCCACAGCATTGCCGATTTCAAGGCTCGCCGGGAAGAAGCCCGGCATGGGGAAGTCGCCCAATCTCAGCGGCGCGAGGTAACAA
>DDNV01000053.1:42774-60722 GCA_002341315.1 Cellvibrionales bacterium UBA2511 | reverse complement strand
TCTCAGCGGCGCGAGGTAAAAGCCAAAAGGGCCGCAAAGGAGGCAACGCGCATTCCACCCACTATTCAGACACCGATAAAGCAGGAGTCCGTTAGTGTCCGCGTGCAAAAAGAGCGGCAAAGCCCACTTTTTGACGAACCGGTCAGTGGCAGCTTACCCCCTATCAATTTGTTGGATAAAGTGGATAAAAGCGATGATAAGGGCTATTCGAGAGAATCCCTTGAAGCGATGTCCCGACAACTGGAGGTGAAACTCCAGGATTTTGGTATCAGTGCCGAGGTAGTTGAAGTATTGCCGGGACCGGTAGTAACCCGTTTTGAACTGCAGCCTGCAGCTGGTGTAAAAGCCAGCAGAATAAGTAATTTGGCAAGAGACCTGGCCCGTTCTCTGGCGGTTGTCAGCGTCAGGGTTGTAGAGGTGATTCCCGGCAAATCGGTAGTTGGCATTGAGATACCCAACGAGCACCGTGAAATTGTCCGCCTTGCAGAGGTGTTGTCTTCGGAGACCTACGAGCATGCCAAATCCCCGCTAACACTGGCTTTGGGAAATGATATTTCAGGTTTTCCCGTCGTTGCCGACTTGGGGAAAATGCCTCACCTGCTGGTGGCGGGCACCACGGGCTCAGGCAAGTCGGTTGGCATTAATGTGATGTTACTGAGTCTTCTCTACAAGGCTGGTCCGGAAGATGTACGGCTGATCCTGGTAGACCCAAAAATGTTGGAGCTATCGGTTTACGAGGGGATCCCCCATTTGCTGACGCCGGTGATCACCGATATGAAGGATGCTGCCAGTGGTCTGCGCTGGTGTGTCGGAGAAATGGAACGCCGCTATAAATTGATGTCTGCCATGGGGGTGCGGAACCTGGCCGGGTTTAACCGAAAGGTCGCTGACGCCGCTGCAGCAGGAAAATCCATTCCTGACCCATTGTGGCGCCCCGATGAAAATGCCAGTCTGTTTTCGGAAGAGGGTGGTCAGACGCCGCCGGATCTCGAAAAACTGCCCTATATCGTAGTGGTCATTGACGAATTTGCCGACATGATGATGATTGTCGGCAAGAAAGTGGAACAGTTGATCGCCCGTATCGCACAGAAGGCGAGGGCAGCAGGGATTCACTTGATTCTTGCCACACAACGTCCATCAGTCGATGTAATAACAGGGCTGATCAAGGCCAATATACCGACCCGCATAGCATTCCAGGTCTCTTCCAAAATTGATTCAAGAACTATCCTCGACCAGGGTGGCGCAGAACAGCTACTGGGGCACGGGGATATGTTATATCTACCCCCGGGCACCAGCGTGCCAATTCGGGTACACGGTGCATTCGTGGATGACCATGAGGTTCATAAAGTGGTTGCAGACTGGAAGCGCAGGGGGGAACCCCAGTATCTTGATGACATTACGGATGAGGGAGCGACTAGCTCAATTATGGTTCCTGGGTTTTCTTCGGAGAGTGGTGATGCAGACAGTGATGGCGAGTCTGATCCGCTGTATGACGAGGCGGTAGCCATTGTTCTGAAAACACGCAAGGCGTCCATCTCATCCGTGCAAAGAAAATTGCGTATTGGCTATAATCGCGCTGCACGATTGATAGAACAAATGGAAGTTTCTGGTGTGGTGAGTGAAATGGGAACCAACGGTAATCGGGAGGTCCTGGCACCCGGGGCGGGGAGAGACTAGTGGACATCATTGATGAGGCTGGCACAGTTGAATAGAGTTTGGCGGTCGCTTTTCCTGCTTTTCATGGTGTCGATCAGCACTTTACTTTTTGCTGAAGGTGCGGCAGATGCCGCCCAAAAACTGCGCGCGCAACTGATTGATCTGAATACGCTGGATACAGCGTTTATACAGACTGTCTATGCCACTGAAGGGGATCTCCTGCAGCAAACCTCAGGTCACCTTCAGGCTGCCAGACCGGGTCAGGTGCGCTGGGAAACAGCCCCACCCATGGAGCAATTGATTGTTTCTGATGGCACAACGCTCTGGCTGTTTGATCCCGATCTTGAGCAGGTAACTGTTCGATCTTTTAGTAATGATCTTAGCCGAACACCGGCAGTCCTTTTTATTGGTGATTTGGCTGCGCTTGAACAGACTTATCAGGTGTCTGTGGAGCACGGTCAGCTGTCAGTTTTCACCTTGATTCCACTAACGGATGACAATCTCTATGAAAAGCTGACGCTCAGTTTTGCTGGCAAGAAACCCACTGGCATGAAGCTCTGGGATGGCCTGGGCCAACGCACTGAAATCGAGTTCTCTAATACCGAATTAAATTGCCAGCTATCCCCCGAGTTGTTCACGTTTATACCACCGGAGGGGGTTGATATTCTCCGCGATGACTAGTGACCTGTTCGCCCAGAATATCGCCCAGCCACTGGCAGCCCGAATGCGCCCGCGTTCGCTGGAGGAGTTTGCCGGGCAAGCGCATTTGATAGGTGAAGGGCGGTCTCTTCGTGAGGCAATCCAATGTGGCCAACTCCATTCAATGGTCTTTTGGGGCCCTCCAGGAGTGGGTAAAACCACACTGGCACGCCTGGTGGCCAACTCTGTGGATGCACACCTGGAAGCGGTCTCTGCTGTTTTGGTAGGAGTGAAAGAGATCAGGACGGCGATTGCCCAGGCCCAGGCGATTCGCGATCAGCAATCGCGCCGGACGATCCTTTTTGTTGACGAAGTACACCGTTTCAATAAATCGCAACAGGATGCTTTTTTACCCTATGTGGAAGATGGCACTGTCGTGCTGATTGGTGCAACCACGGAAAACCCATCTTTTGAGCTGAACAATGCATTGCTTTCGCGTTGCCGGGTATACGTTTTGCGCAGTCTTGATACTGTGCAGCTGACACGCATCATTCAACATGCCCTGAGTGATACTGAAAGAGGCCTGGGCGCTGGAAAGTTCGATATTGCGGAGGATGCCGTACAGTTACTGGTGGCTGCGGCGGATGGCGATGCCAGAAAAGCCCTGAATCTGCTGGAGATTGCCAGTGATCTCGCAAACGACGGACAGATCACTCGGGAAACGGTAGAAGAAGTATTGCTGGGTGATACCCGTCGCTACGACAAGGGCGGGGAATACTTTTATGATCAGATTTCCGCACTTCACAAGGCGGTGAGAGGCTCATCACCGGATGCTGCGCTCTATTGGTATACACGCATGCTGGATGGCGGCTGTGACCCTCTTTACATCGCCCGCCGTGTGGTAAGGATGGCCAGTGAGGATATTGGCAATGCTGATCCGCGAGCTTTGAGTATTGCCCTTGATGCCTGGCAAACCCAGGAGCGTTTGGGTAGTCCCGAGGGTGAGTTGACTATTGCCCAGGCTGTTCTCTATCTTGCGGCAGCCCCGAAGAGCAATGCTGTTTATCAGGCCTTTAATCAGGTCAAAGATGATGTGCGCAGCATGCCAAGCCATGATGTTCCCCTGCATTTGCGAAATGCACCCACTGCACTGATGAAATCCCTTAATTATGGCGCAGAATATCGTTATTCGCACAATGAGCCAGGGGCCTACTCACCCGGAGAAAACTATTTTCCCGAGGCGCTCAAAAACAAACAATACTACTTCCCTTCAGATCGGGGGCTAGAGAAACAGATCGCCGAAAAACTGCGCCATCTCCGTACTCTTGATGAAGCGAGCACGGTCAAACGTTATCAGGGGAATGATTGATGCAATGGCTAGTGGTTGCGACTGGCGGCGCGCTGGGGGCAATGGCCCGCTTTGGTGTGAATTCGCTGGTCTTTTCGCTGTTCGGTAACCGTTTTCCCCTCGGCACCTTGCTCGTTAATGTGGCAGGTTCTGTATTGATGGGTGTTTTTTACGTACTCATCATAGAGCGTGGCATACTGCCCGCCGCATTAAGGGATCTGTTGATGGTGGGTTTTATCGGTGCATTCACGACTTTCTCAGCCTTCTCGCTTGATACGCTCGCTTTGTGGCAAAATGGCCACCTTGCGCTGGCTGGCGCCTATGTTTTCCTGAGTCTGGTCCTATGCCTCTCCGGAACCCTGGTTGCCATTGTGCTGACTCGTTTGCTTTAGGACTTTCCCTCCCCATGCTGGATCCCAAATACGTTCGCTCTCAACCGGAAATTGTGGCCGCTGCCCTGGCAGTAAAGGGTTTCACTCTCGATGTCGAAAAACTCAATCAACTGGGGGCACTGCGTCGTGACCTTCTGGAGAAAGCCCAATCACTGCAGGCCGAACGAAATGCTTACGCAAAATCCATGGGTAAGGCGATTGGCGAGGCCAAGGCGCGAGGTGACGATATTGCACCTCTCAAAGAGAAGGGCGAGGCGTTAAAAATTGCTGCCTTGAAAGCTGACGATGCGCTCGACGCCGTTCAGTGCCAATTGGATGATTATTTGCGCAATGTGCCCAATATCCCCGATAAGGAAGTCCCTTCAGGCAAGTCCGAAGAGGATAACGTAGAGGTTCGTCGCTGGGGCGAACCCAGAACTTTTGATTTTGACGTGCGGGATCATGTGGACCTTGGTGAGCGTTGTGGGCTCCTTGACTTTGAAACAGCCACCAAGATTACCGGTTCTCGGTTTTCCGTTATGCGAGGGGATATTGCCCGGTTACATCGCGCACTGATCCAGTTCATGCTGGATACACATACGCTCGAGCACGGCTACCAGGAAATCAATGTGCCGTATATCGTCAACAGCGAGTCGTTGTTTGGTACAGGGCAGTTGCCGAAATTTGAAGAGGACCTTTTTAAGTTAACTGACGATCGCGACCTTTATCTGATCCCGACGGCCGAAGTTCCCGTCACCAATGTCTTTCGCGATGCCATTCTCGATGCGACTCAATTGCCGGTAAAATTTGCCTGCCACAGCCCCTGTTTTCGTAGCGAAGCCGGCAGTTATGGCAAGGATACGCGCGGCATGATACGTCAGCACCAATTTGAAAAAGTAGAGCTGGTTCAGTTTGTCCATCCGGAAAAATCCACCGAAACACTGGAGCAACTGACCGGCCACGCAGAGCTAATATTGCAGAAGCTGGAGCTTCCATACCGAACCATTATCCTCTGTGGTGGCGACCTGGGGTTTTCTGCCGCTCGCACCTATGATATCGAGGTATGGCTGCCATCCCAGCAGCGTTACCGCGAAATCTCATCCTGTAGTAACTTTCGTGATTTTCAGGCCCGCCGGATGCAAGCCCGCTGGCGCAATCCGGAGACCGGCAAACCGGAATTGCTACATACCCTGAACGGCTCTGCATTGGCTGTGGGCCGCACGTTGCTCGCCGTGATGGAAAATTACCAGCAGTCAGATGGCTCCATCACTATTCCACAGGTGCTACAGCCCTATATGGGTGACCAGATCAGCATTGGCTGATTGGGCGCCATTGAGCCAGAGTTTAACGATGGATCTGTTGCCGTTATTTCATAATCTTCGCGATAGACGCTGCGTCATGGTTGGCGGCGGCGAAATAGCCCTGCGAAAACTCCGCCAGTTAATGGCTGTTGGTGCGGCTATTGAGGTGATTGCGCCAGAGATTAACTCATCCATTCAAAAACTGGCTCACGAATCTGGCCTGACACTTGTAAATCGTGAGTTTGAGGATGCTGATCTCAACGGGGCTGTCCTGGTGGTTGCGGCCACGAATGACACAGCGGTTAACCGGCGTGTCTCAGAGCTCGCCCAGGCCAGGAATATTCCTGTCAACGTGGTAGACAACCCCGAGCTGTGCAGTGTCATTTTTCCCTCCATCGTTGATCGATCGCCAGTACAAATTGCTATCAGCAGTGCCGGTACCGCGCCAGTATTAGCGAGAATGCTTCGTACCCGGCTGGAATCATCAATCCCTGCCGGTTATGGCAAGCTTGCTGCGATAGCTGGGAAATATCGTGATCATGTTAAGCGCAAAATCAATGACGGGCTTTCCCGTAAAGCTTTCTGGGAAGAAGTTTTTGAAGGTGATATTGCCGAGTTGGTTTATGCAGAAAAACTGGATGAAGCGGAAAGTCGCATTCAGCAGAAACTAGCTAACCCCGCTTCAAAAAAGCTCGGAGAAGTTTATCTGGTTGGAGGCGGGCCGGGCGATCCCGATCTCCTGACATTTCGTGCACTGCGCTTGATGCAGAAGGCAGATATCGTCCTTTATGACCGGTTGGTTTCAAAGGAAGTGTTGGCGCTGGTGCGCCGCGATGCAGAATTGGTCTATGTGGGAAAAACCGCCGGAGACCACCCGGTCACCCAAGATAATATCAATGAAAAGCTTGCTGAATATGCCCTGCAGGGCAAACGTGTTTTACGTCTGAAAGGTGGCGACCCTTTTATTTTTGGCCGTGGTGGTGAAGAAATTTCACACCTTGCAGAACGCGGGATCCCTTTCCAGGTGGTGCCAGGTATAACAGCCGCTTCCGGTTGTGCCAGCTATGCAGGCATACCCCTGACCCACCGGGACTACGCCCAATCAGTTCGTTTCATAACAGGCCACCTGAAAGATAATTCACTGGATTTGAACTGGCAGGATCTTGTTGCAGCCAATCAGACCCTGGTGTTTTACATGGGGCTCAGTGGGCTGGAGAGTATTTGCCGGGAGTTAATTCGGCGCGGGAAAACGCCAACTACACCGGCGGCTTTGATAGAAAAGGGCACAACCGTCAATCAGCGGGTATTTATTGGCGACCTAAAAACCTTGCCGGATATAGTGCGCGAAGCCAAGGCCAAGGCCCCCACCTTGATCATTGTGGGTGATGTGGTCAAACTTCACGAGAAGTTGTCCTGGTTTAAGCAATAAACCTGAAATTGAGGAGAAATCATGGCTGACCATGATGTTGACCTGTTTGTGATTGGTGCTGGTTCTGGCGGAGTAAGAACAGCACGCATGTGCGCCCAGCAGGGCCTGCGAGTCATGGTGGCCGAATCACAGTATCTTGGTGGAACCTGTGTCAATGTCGGCTGTGTTCCCAAAAAACTTTTCGTGTATGCCTCGTCGTTCCGCGAAGAATTTCGTACTGCCAAAGGTTTCGGTTGGCAGGTGGGTGAATCAAGTTTCGACTGGCCAACACTTCGGGACAATAAAAATCGTGAAATCCAGCGGCTTAATGATATCTACGGCAACTTACTTGATAAGGCCGGCGTGGAGCTGGTTGAGGGTTGGGCCAAAATCCTCGGTCCAGATAGTGTTGAAGTAAATGATCAGGTTTACCGGTGCAAAAAAATATTGATTGCCACAGGGGGTACGCCCTTTGTGCCGGACTTTCCCGGTAAAGAATACGCCATTACATCCAACGAAGCTTTTTATCTGGATAGCCTCCCGGACCGCATAGTGATCGTGGGTGGCGGCTATATCGCCATTGAATTTGCCGGGATATTCAATGGGCTCGGCGTTGATACTCACTTGTTGTATCGGGGTGACCTGTTTCTTCGTGGTTTCGATCAGGATGTGCGTGAGGTTCTAAAAGAAGAGGTTGAAAAACAGGGGGTTAGACTTCATTTTTCAACTGGTATCGAGGCTATAGAAAAAATGGATAGTGGTCTTTTCAGGGCAGCCCTCAATAATGGCGACAGCATTGAAGCAGACCTTGTGATGTATGCGACAGGCCGCCGCCCAAACATTGACGGACTTGGCCTTGAGAATACAAGCATTGAAACCCGCTCCAATGGTGCGATCATTGTAGATGATTATTTCCAGACAGCAGAACCGTCAATCTATGCCATTGGTGATGTCATTGGTCGAGTTGAATTAACGCCCGTCGCCATTAACGAGGGTATGGCACTGACTAAAACTCTTGTCACCGGTGTCCCCACGACGATTGATTATACAAATATACCCACAGCCGTATTCAGTCAACCCAATACGGCATCTGTCGGGTTGACTGAAGAGCAGGCCAGGGGGCAATACGGCGATAACATTCGCATTTATCGCAGTAGATTCAGAGCGATGAAAGAGACACTGGGCGGCGGAGACGGGAAAGTCTTTATGAAGCTGATAGTTGTCAATGACAACGACAGGGTGGTTGGTTGTCACATGGTGGGTGAGGGTGCGGGTGAAATCATCCAGGGAATCGCGATTGCTGTAAAAATGGGTGCCACCAAAGCAGATTTTGATGCCACAATAGGTATTCATCCAACAGCGGCTGAAGAATTTGTGACCATGCGGATGTGACCTAGAAAAAAGGATTCTGTAGCGGCTTATACCACCTTTGCAGTGCTACTCTTTCCAACAGGATCATATTTTAAGGGGGATCGGGGTGTCTCGAATAATCGGTACCGATCCCCACTGGTTGGACCTCTAATCCAGTCTGCAGGCGTCACCTCGGCGTTTTTCAATCTTCATGTTAGTGAATCTATTTTTTTCATGGCGTCGACCGCGCCATGGGGAAGGGGGGCTATCTCTGATTCCTGTACTTTATCACTCTGGTTGGTCGTTACCTTTTTGCCAACCATTGCCTGGTACGGATACCCGTTATTGAACGCTACGCCGCCTACGGGCCTCCAGCCCTTGTTCAATAGCAATGAGACTTCCTTTTCCAGTTCGACAAACCCTTTCTTTGCAGTTACTACCTTGTATACCAGCATGGGATCTTCCTTGTTGCGCTTTAATCGTGATTTTATCGCCGGTTGTGCTGACATGTACCAATCTGCTGCGAGTTCACCGGGCGTTTTATTATAATATTTCGGATTAAAGTCGTCTCTATATTGAACTCCTTTAAAAATGTGCCAGCCTTATATATGCGCATAATGTATATTATGTTAAATAAGATAGCTGTGTGGATACTTGGCCCCTTTTGTTATTGGTTTTTGGGGAATAAAACCTGCCTGGATTTCACGTGATTAAATGGAATATCGACTGATGTTCTGGCAAAATTTCGGCTGCTTGCTTTTGAGCAAGATTAATCACTGAGAGCCACTACTACTCCCTTCTTTTCTCGCGATTCGCTATACAGGTGCAATGATGTCGTTCAACAGCTTTCCTGACCCCAAATTGATTGCTCAGTTATCTGCAAAGATGCTGATTGAAATTGGTGCAATCAACTTCCGTCCGAATGATCCCTTTCAATTAACGTCAGGAAAAATCAGCCCTGTGTATATCGATTGCAGGAAGATTATTTCATTTCCACGTGTGAGATCGACGTTGATGGATTTCGGTGCCTCGACAATCCTCCGCAATATAGGCTTTGAATCTATCGATGGCATTGCCGGCGGAGAAACAGCCGGAATCCCTTTTGCCGCCTGGCTTGCAGAGCGTTTGTCTTTACCCATGCAGTACGTTCGAAAAAAACCGAAAGGCTTTGGGCGTGATGCGCAGATCGAGGGTGATCTGAAGGAAGGCTCGAGAGTTCTATTGGTTGAGGATCTAACCACAGATGGTGGCAGCAAAATCAAATTCTGTCAGGCCCTCCGTGACGCTGGTGCTACGGTTAGTGACACTTTCGTGATCTTTTTTTATGACATATTTCCAGATACACGAAAAAATCTGGGTGAAATTGGTATTAATCTACACCACTTGACTACCTGGTGGGATGTGCTGGAAGTCTGCAAGAATGAAAACCTTATGGAGACCAAGGCTATTGCAGAAATTGAGTCCTTTCTGCACTCCCCGGTTGAATGGTCAACTGCACATGGTGGCATAGAAAGTTAATTAGAATAACCTCTTAACTATTTGACTATAAACAAATTTTGTTTGGATTTTTTAAAGACCGTTGAGGCTGTAATCGTGAACGTAGTTAATTTCCCCCTGAAAGCCCAATAGGTAGAGTGCCAGTCGATCATCTGCATAATGGGCGAAAACCTTAAGCATCATTTTGTCATCCGTGGCGAAATCCGACCGGTATTGGCCGAACACGCCAGCGGCAGTCAGTTTGCCATTTTTAAGGGTGACACCATTCTGTTTGTTAATGAAATCACGCCCTGACTGCTTTAACAGTGATGTAACATTTTCCCCGGTGAAAGCTTTAGGCAATAAGCCTGGACAAGTCATGTTGGCACAGTTCAAGCCGAAGTGAATGGTATGATCTTTCCATATTGGTCGGAGAATACGGTTCTCTATGTCATTGAGGCTTAGAGGGTTGTCGGCAACCTTAATTAGCGGTTTCGTCAATAAGCTGCTTCCAGCCATTTTTTTGCCGAACTCCCTGATGCTTTTTATTGGGTAGTTTTCTGAAATAAGTTTGACGGTCAATGCATTATAGAGATTTAACCAATAGGCTTTCTGCTCATCCCGACTGTAGTCTCGCGGGTCTATTTTTGCCAGATAGGCAATATAGTCCGAGAGGCGTTTTTGTTCATTTTTATCCACCGAGCCATACCGAAAACGATTAACACCCTGCCCGGTGTTCACGACATGCGTACTGAGCAGCTCATTCCACTGTCGGTGATTAACAGTGTCCCGGTTAGACTCATTGCTCTTTGCCCAGAACATTGGCGATTGCCCTGATTCTGCAGCGACTGCTGAAGATGCGCCCAATAACCCTGTCATCAGTGCGATTATCAGTGGATGCTTTAGGTTCATTATTGCTACCCGTTTGAGTGATGGCGTTGTCATGGTGCTTTGATACCATGAAGATCCTTATCATACAATATACGTTCGCTTACCTGTGAATTGCATCTACATGAAACACTTGAGTGCGTCTCAAATATTAGCCATGGATAAAGATCACATCTGGCATCCCTATTCGTCTGTGGTGGATCCTGCACCGGTTTATCCGGTGGCCAGCGCCGATGGTGTCAGGCTATATCTGGCTGATGGCCGGGCATTAATCGATGGTATGTCATCCTGGTGGTGCACCATCCACGGCTACAACCACCCTGCCCTCAATGCTGCTATAACTGCTCAGATCAGTAAAATGTCCCACGTCATGTTTGGCGGTATCACCCATGAGCCAGCAGCGAAGCTCGCACAGACATTAACCGAGATCACCCCAGCCGGACTGGACAAGGTTTTTTTATCGGACTCAGGTTCTGTCAGTATAGAAGTGGCCATGAAAATGGCCCTCCAATACTGGCAGTCACGGGGAGTAAAAGAAAAATCGCGTTTTTTAAGTCTTAAACGCGGTTATCACGGTGATACCTTCGGCGCCATGTCCGTATGTGATCCCGTTACAGGTATGCACCACCTGTTTCACGACGTTCTGACACCCCAGTTTTTTTCAGAATCTCCCCGGTGCGGCTTTGATGATGCCTGGAGTGAAGATTTCATCATCGATTTTAAACATACCATCACTGCTAATGCTGATGAAATCGCTGCCGTAATACTGGAGCCAGTGGTTCAGGGTGCGGGTGGCATGCGCTTTTATTCGCCGACGTTTCTGGAGCGTGTTCGTGAATTGTGTGATCAGCATGATGTGCTGTTAATTATCGACGAAATAGCCACGGGATTTGGTCGCACCGGAAAGCTTTTCGCCACTGAATGGGCCGGGATCTCACCGGACATCATGTGTCTGGGCAAAGCGCTCACGGGTGGCTACATGACGCTTGCTGCTACATTGTGTACGGAAAAGGTCAGCAACGGTATTTGTCTTGGTGAAGCGGGCGTATTCATGCACGGCCCAACATTTATGGGAAACCCTCTGGCCTGCGCTGTGGCCAATGCCAGTATTGAGCTGCTGCTTACCTCAGATTGGTCGACCCGCGTTAAGGATATTGAGCAGCAGTTGGCTGCAGAGCTGGCACCAGCCAAAGACTACAGTCATGTGGAAGACGTGCGCGTACTTGGGGCTATCGGTGTCATTGAGATGAAGAATCCGGTTAACCTGCCGATTATTCAGAAACAATTTGTCGATAAGGGGGTTTGGGTTCGACCTTTCGGGAAGCTCGTGTATGTCATGCCCCCTTACATTATCAGCAAAACCGATTTGTCAGTCCTAACCAGTGCGTTGGTTGAGGTTTTGAAAGATGCTGCATACTGAGCGAGCGTGAGCACTAAAACCTTTCAGGACAGAGAATGTAGGCCGACGGCCCGGTTAAGTTTGGCCATAAATGGGACACTTATCGCTCTTGCTTTCTCTGCTCCTTCATTGAGCATATTCTCTATGTGAGATGGGTTTTCGAGTAGTTCATAATAGCGTTGCCGTGGCTCTCGCAGCTCGGCTTCAATCAACTCAAACAGTTGCTTTTTGGCTTCCCCCCAGGCGATACCATTTTCAAATTCACGGCGCATTGCGGCTGTTTGCTCTTTGCTGGCAAATGCCCGCCATATCTGAAATACAGTGGAGGTGTCCGGGTCTTTGGGCTGGCCGGGTTCCAACAGGTTGGTCTTGATTTTGTTGATGTGTTTCCTGAGCTGTTTTTCAGGCAGAAACAGCGGAATGGTATTGCCGTAGCTTTTACTCATTTTTCGCCCATCTAACCCTTGTAATACAGCAACATGGTCATCGATTACGGCTTCCGGCAAGGTGAAGTGCTCGCCGTATACATGGTTAAAACGCTGTGCAATATCCCGGGCCATCTCAATATGCTGAATCTGATCCCGGCCCACCGGTACCCTGGTGGCGTTGAACATCAGGATATCGGCAGCCATGAGTACCGGATAGGAAAAAAGGCCCATGGTAATACCGTAATCTTGGTCCTCCCCAGCTTCCTGGTTTTTTTGAACAGAATCCTTGTAGGCATGGGCGCGGTTCATTAGTCCCTTCGCGGCAACACAGCTCAGAAACCACATTAGCTGGGTAATTTCGGGAACGTCTGACTGTCGATAAAATACAACATTGTCAGTATTGAGACCCAGAGCCAACCATGTGGCAGCAATTTCCCTGCTCGACTGGTGGACCATGGCGGGATCCTGGCATTTAATCAGTGCGTGATAATCCGCGAGAAAATAGTAGGCATTGATGTCAGGTTTTTGGCTGGCCTCGATGGCTGGACGAATTGCGCCCACATAGTTGCCCAGATGCGGCGTTCCTGTGGTCGTAATACCCGTTAAAACAGTATTTTTTTCAACGGCTGGAGCTGGATGCTGACTCATGATTAGGTTCTTTGGTCCGGTCTCGATTGTGGTCCACATCATACGGATTTCAGGGCTTGAATAAAGTCTGTATTCAGGCTTCCTGTATCATTAGTGTTGATTGATGGTTATAGAATGCCCGTAGCGCCCGGTATAAATTGAAGGCGTCATCCGCACCAGCCATTTCTCGGATAGAGTGCATCGCAAACGTGGGCACACCGACATCCAGTGTTTGAACGCCAATCATCGCAGCAGTGATTGGCCCGATGGTGCTCCCGCAACTCAAATCAGTGCGGTTAACAAATGTCTGTACTGCCACGCCCTCCTTTTCACAGAGGTGACGAAACATCGCGGCGCTGATGCTATTGGTGGCATAACGCTGGTTGGCATTTATCTTGATGACCGGCCCTTCGTTTAGGCGTGGTCCATGATTACTGTCGTGACGATCCGCGAAGTTTGGGTGAATGCCGTGGGCATTGTCTGCCGATACCAGTAATGACTGGCGCATTACTCGGGTAAGCAACCCCGGATCCGGGTAAAGACGTTGCAACACCGATTGCAGCATCGGGCCGTTTGCACCGCAGGCGGAGGTGCTGCCGACCTCTTCGTGGTCGTTACAGACAAGCATGCAGGAAACCTGATCGCCAGCTTCCAGAAGCGCCTTAACACCGGTAAAACAACTCAATAAGTTATCCAGCCTGGCGCCGGAGATAAACTCACGCTGCATACCAGTCAAGGCCGGCTTCTGACAATCATAGAGATACAGTTCGTGATCGAGAATTCTGGCTTTTTCCGGTAAATCACCCGATGAGGAGAGTTCTTTTGCCAGGAATTCGAAGAAATCTGTCACCGATTTGTCCGGATCCCTGAATAACAGGGGTGGAATATCCGTTTGTGGATTCACCTTGCGCTCATTGTTCGCATCCCTGTCCAGGTGTATAGCGAGGCTCGGGATGACTGCCACCGGTCTTTTCAGGTCGATCAGTGTCTGGTCTAACGAGCCCTCTCCCCTATCGAACACCAGGCGCCCGGCTATGCTGAGATCGCGGTCAAACCAGGGGTTAAGAAGTGCCCCACCGTAAACTTCGACACCCAATTGAAAGTAGCCCTGACGGTTCAGTTCCGGTTTTGGTTTTACTTTAAGGCATGGGCTGTCCGTATGGGCCCCCACCAGACGTATTCCGGACTCCAGAGCGGACTGGTGCCCTACGATAAAGGCGATAAGGGATGAACCATTGCGAACGGTGTAGTAGCGGCCGCCCGGCTGTATATGCCAATCAGTTTCTTCCGGGAGCCAGGTAAATCCGCCGGCTTCCAGTATTTCACGCATGTTTTTGACGGCGTGAAACGGCGTCGGAGATTGATAAATAAAATCCAGCAACTGCTGGTTATAAGGTTGCTTGTTCATAATCGACTAACGACTAACCTCATTTTCTGCGTTTTCAAGCCTGGCCAACAGGCTCGACGTGTCCCATTGCCCGCCACCCATTAACTGGACTTCCCGGTAAAATTTACTGATCAGTTTTGTGGCGGGAAGGTTGCTACCATTGCGCTGAGCTTCTTCCAGCACAATAGCCAGATCCTTACACATCCAGTCCACTGCAAAACCGTGATTGTACTCACCCGCCAACATGGTTTGATAGCGGTTTTCCATTTGCCAGGATTGTGCCGCTCCCCTGGAGATGACCTCAATGACCTGGCTGGGGTCAAGCCCTGCTTGACGGGCAAAAAATAGTCCCTCGGCAAGTGATTCAATAACACCTGCTACACAGATCTGGTTCGCCATTTTACAGAGCTGTCCGGACCCGACGGGACCCATCAGAGACACCTTGCTGGCATAATGATTGATAATGGGTGTTGCCTGCTGAAAGGCTGCTTTCTCCCCACCGACCATGACTGTCAGGGAGCCGCGCTCAGCCCCCTGCTGTCCACCGGACACCGGGGCATCCAGATAAGCCATTTTTTTGTGCCTGCGGGCCTCTTTGGCGAGCTCTCGGCTGACTTTGGCTGATACGGTGGTGTGATCAACAAAAAGTGTCCCCTGAGAAGCCCCGTTAAAACCACCCAAGTCACCCAGCAGAACCTCCTGTAAAGATTCGTCATTTCCTACGCAGGTAAAGACAATATCGGCTTTTTTTACAGCTGCTGCTGGGGTTGGTGCTGAAAAACCGGTGTATTCCTCCAGCCATTGAGCTGCTTTTTGTTGTGTGCGGTTATAAACACAAACTGAAAAGCCAGCCCTGCTTAAATGGCCTGCCATCGGGAAACCCATGACACCGAGACCAATGAAAGCAATATTTTTCATAAACAATGCCTTTGGTACATGCTTTAGCTATTAACAAGAATGGCGACCAGTAGGCCACCCAATAACAGTCGGTAGATGACAAAAGGTATCATCCCAATCCGGGTGATCCAGATAAGAAATACACGGATACAGAGGTAGGCTGCCATGCAAGATAGTACTGCACCGAGCACAATATCACTCCATGGTACCTGTGGAAGTTGCATCAGTTGAGCACACTTATAACCACCACTGAGAATAATGACGGGAATTGCCATCAGGAAAGAAAAGCGGGCGGCCGATTCCCGTGTAAAGCCCAGAGCCAGAGCAGCCGTCATGGTAATCCCTGATCTTGATGTGCCGGGAACCAGGGCTAATGCCTGTGCCAACCCGATGAAAAGTGCCGAGTGCCAGGTGATTTGATGAAGTGTTTTTACACGGCGTCCCCAGAAATCAGACATTCCCAAGAGTAAACCAAACAGGATAGTTGTCGCAGCAATCACTGCAATTGACCGCAGCTGGCTTTCAATAAAGTCACCCAGCAGCAATCCCGCCAGACCAGCGGGAATAGTTGCGAGAATAAGCAGCCAGCCCAATCGGCTCTCAGGCGTAGCTTTGCCGCCAGTCACGCTCTGGCACCAGTGCACCACCACCTGCTGAACGTCATGGCGAAAGTACCAGAGTACAGCGGTCAGGGAGCCGACATGGACGGCGACATCAAATGCCAACCCCTGATCTGTCCAGCCCAGTATGGCTGAGGGCAAAATAAGATGCGCAGAGCTTGAAATGGGCAAAAATTCGGTCAATCCCTGAATAATAGCCAGAAAAAAAATCTGTAGATAATCCACGTAGCTAGATCCCTGTGTTACTCATGAGGTTGTTTTCTCGTAATCGTTTTCGTTTTTGCCAGGAAACTTTATCCCTGAGGTAGAGCGGTTGCACCTCGTCTATGGCCATTAAACCACCGTTCTCAATTTCTGGTATGGCAATAGTCAACACATCTCGAGCGTCGGGCAGTAGAGTCGAAACCTCTATGGTGGAAAATAAATCGATCCGTTCGGCGTAGTGCCAGCCGTCACCAATCACCGCAAGAGGCAGATCGCCGTGAGGGAGTATTATTGTTTCAGGAGAAGAAAGGTTATCCGGGGTCAGACGGGTTAAGTCGCCGCCATTCCATTCAAATACCGACCAGTAAACTTCATCCATTCGGGCATCAAACATCGGCAAAAGCCGGTAACTATCCTCTATAATTAATTTTCTACAGGCTGTATGAGCCAGGGTTTCCAGGCTGGACACGGGTAATACAGGAAGGTCACCACCAAGGGCCAGACCCTGTACGACACTGAAGCCAATCCGAATACCTGTGAATGAGCCAGGTCCCCGGGTAAATGCAAGCGCATCGAGTTCGCTTAACTTCACTCCCGCCTCTGACAGCAGCTCATTTACCATTGGCAATAACAGGCGGGTGTGCTCACGGCTGGCAAGCTGAAAACGACTGCTTACGCTGTCCCCTAGCGACAGTGCTACAGAGCATGCCTGAGTCGTCGTATCAATGGCCAAGACTTTTTTCACAGCACACACTCCCCCCTTGAATCGGGGGGAATTGTAACCTGTTTGGTTTGAAGAACGGAGTTTGATTGGGAGTGGTTTAGACCGTCAGGAATAAGTGGCTACTCAGGCGATGTATCCGGTTTATTGCTGGCTGGGGAGCTGGTGGGTACAGCTGTACTCTTCTTCGTTGTAGATGCTGCACGTGTCGTCGGTTTTTTTGCAGGTCCCGAGGTGCTGGATCGCCTGGATTGGGCAACGGTCGTATTTCTCGCGGCGCTCTTTCTGGCGGGCTTCTTCGCTTTGTTTGCGGTATTGGCCGCGGGCTGTTTAGTTGCAGCCTTAGCCCTGGATGGTTTCTTTGCTGCTGTCGCTGTTGCCGGGGGACGACCGGGGCCTCGCCTGGATTTTGTTGGAGTAGTTTTGGCGGTGCGAGTACTCGATTTTACTGCCGATGTTTTTGCGGCTGTCGTGCTCTTTGGTGGACGACCGGGGCCGCGTGTGGAAACTGTTTTTGTGACAGCCTGCTTGCGGGAATTGATTTTTTGTTCAGCATTCCTGATGACAGTTGTAGCCTGCTTGTGCAGCCGTTTTTCAATGGCTTTGACTCGGGTCAAAGCATTCTTCTCGACTCTCTTGACCTGTCTGGCAATGGTGCTGGTGCGTTTTTTGAGCCAGGACTTTTTATAGCGAGCCACTGCCCTGTCTAGATCGTTAGCAGTTTTCTGTTCGAGTTTTTTTTCTGTTGCGATAATACGGGCTTTGGCTTTCTCTTCTGCCTCTGACACTTGAGACAGAATTTTTGCTGCCCTGAGTTCGGCTTTTGCCAGTGTGTTTTTTGATATGAGGCTGTTAAGTTTACTGATATTTGTTCTGACCTCCTGAGCACGTTTTTTAAGTAACGACTCAGAGGCTTTAGTTATATTTCCAGTGGCCCTGTTTTTCGCAGCGGTCAGTTTTTGTTTTGCGTCAGCAACCTTTTTCTTTTGTACATTGATTTCCTTCTCGCTCCGTTCCAGGGCGACAGCTGTTTTATTGACTACTGAAGATGTAGCTTTTCTAGCAGATACCGGTACAGTTTTTTTATTGGATGGTTTGGCTGTACGCTTTTGGGGAGCTTTGGCCATTGTGTTTCTCCTTGATATTGGAAGAGATACGTTTTTACTGGGAACACAGAAGATGGTTAAAGTTTATTCAAAAAATAGAATATTTCCACTTTAAAACAGAG
>DDNV01000053.1:36225-42670 GCA_002341315.1 Cellvibrionales bacterium UBA2511 | reverse complement strand
CTTTAAAACAGAGAAATTATTATTTTTATTATAAAGTGGGGTATTAATTGTGAAATTTAGTGGTTCAATAGCAGTTTTTTCGCGGTCATTTCGGCGAGTGCATTGATAAATAACGGCGTATTATTGACGCAGGGGATGTAATGATATTTTTCTCCCCCCTGTTCAAAAAACAGCTCACGGTAACTTATATTGAGCTCTTCAAGGGTTTCGAGACAATCTGCAGTAAATGCAGGGCTGACAATGTCCACAGACTTGATGCCCTCATTGATCCATTGCTTAAGTTTGTCATCAGTATAGGGTTGAAGCCATTTCTTTGGGCCAAATCTTGACTGATAGCTCATCGACCATTCAGAAGATGCAAGCCCAAGAGCGCTGGCGATGCCATGAGCCGTTGCCCGACAATGTTCGTCGTAGGGGTCACCTTTATCGACGTAATCCTGAGGGATGCCATGGAAAGACATCAAAAGCTTTTCATTGCGCCCATGCTCGGCCCAATAGGCTTTGATCGTTTCGGCGATTGACTGAATATAGCCAATATCATCGTGAAAGGACTTTATTACCGTCATGTCTGGAATATTGCGGCTTCGCCGGATGATGTGCGCCACCTGATCGTAGATCGCCCCTGAAGTTGATCCCGAGTATTGGGGGTACATGGGGAGGATTAAAAATTTCTCGACACCTTTTTCTTCAAGACGCTGAATGGTTTCATCGAGAGCTGGTTTTCCATAGGTCATGGCTTCCGCAACGACAGGCGCTTTCTCTACGTAACGGTCTGTTAACACCTTCTGTAAGTCGGAAACCTGGCGACCGCTGATGACCCGCAAGGGGGAGCCGTCTTCCCACCATATTTCGCGATAAGCATGGGCAACTCTTTTAGCGCGCAAGGGGATTATCACCAGCCTGAGTAGAAACCACCAGATCAGTCTGGGCACTTCAACCACTCGAGGATCAGATAGAAATGCCCTGAGGAAACGGGCTATTGAGGCAGGTGTCGGTTCATCCGGTGTGCCCAGATTAACCAGAATGACAGATGTTTTACTCATCGGACTCCAGACTTTTAACCGGTAAAAAAAATGGGCTCATGAAGAGCCCATTCTGCATCAGATGCCGGCCTCAGGCTAGCGCTTCTTCAAGGCGTGCTTCAACTTCCGGGAGCTTCCCAACGCCGTTGACACAAGCGTAGGAAGGTGCTTTCTCAGGTTTCGTTTTGGCCAGATCCTTATAGAAACCTACCAGAGGCTGAGTCTGCTCGTGGTAGACAGAAAGACGGTTGCGAACAGTGTCTTCCTTATCATCTTCACGCTGTACAAGCGGTTCACCGGTGATATCGTCCAGCCCCTCTTTTTGCGGCGGATTATGTGCCACATGGTAAACGCGGCCAGACCCTTCATGAACACGCCGTCCACTCAGGCGCGAAACAATTTCTTCGTCTTCAACGTGGATTTCAATCACTTTATCGATAGCCACACCTTCATTTAACAAAGCCTCAGCCTGTGGGATTGTTCTGGGAAATCCGTCAAAAAGGAATCCGTTTACACAATCGGGCTCTTGAATACGTTCTTTTACCAATGCGATGATCAGGTCATCGGAAACCAGCCCGCCAGAAGCCATAATATCTTTAGCCTTGAGACCGAGCTCCGAGCCCGCTTTTACCGCCGCCCGCAACATGTCGCCCGTGGATATTTGGGGGATCCCAAATTTTTCAGTTATGTATTTGGCTTGTGTACCCTTACCGGCACCCGGTGGGCCCAATAAAATAATTCGCATTCGTGATCTCCGATTATCTGGGGTTGAGTTATTAGAGTGATTAGTCAATTACCCAAACTCGCAATTGAGGGCGCAAACATTACACAGAAACGACCACAACCACAAGTTAGACGGCGCTTTTACGGGTGTTTGGACATAGTTGAAAACTTGGCTTCTGTCCATAACTCGTCGAGTTGTTCCATGGGTATATCGACCATCTTTTTACCCTGATGATGCAATCTTTTCTCAATGTGATTGATACGCTGCTCAAATTTCGCCGATGAGCTCCGCAGAGCGGTTTCAGGATCAACTTTCAGGTGACGGCAGAGGTTGACCACTGTAAACAACACATCGCCAAGCTCTTCTTCAATGGCATCCACTTCTCCCTCTGTGATTGCCTCATTGAGCTCATGGGTCTCTTCATGGACTTTATCCAGAACGCCCTGCATATCCGGCCAGTCAAAACCGTGGCGGGCAGCCCTCTTTTGCAATTTTGTTGCGCGGGTCAAGGCTGGCAAACCCAGAGGAATATCGTCAAGGATTGAAACCTGGCCTTTTTCTTTTCTCTCGCTTTGTTTGATGGATTCCCAGTTATCTTTGATGGATTGCTCATTGAGCTGTGCTCGGCCCGGTCGACGCTCACTGGTCAGAGTACCCTCAGGGAAAACATGGGGATGACGGGAGATGAGCTTTTTTACCAATAGTGAAACGATCTCCTCAAAATCGAACAGGTTTTGTTCTTTTCCCAACTGGGCGTGGAAAATGACCTGGAACAGCAAATCACCTGATTCCTCTTTGAGCTGGCTGTAATTCTCATTTTCTATGGCATCAATGACTTCGTAAGCTTCCTCCAGTGTATAGGGAGCCAAGGTTTTAAAAGTCTGTTTCAGGTCCCAGGGACAGCCGGTTTCCGCCCTGCGAAGTCGCTCCATCAGATAGCATAAATTGTCGATGGTATAGGTGGTATCTGCCATAGATTAGCCCTCATCAATACGTTGCAGGCCAGTAACATTCGGGATTTGTCTCAATTTTGTCATGACATTGCTCAACTCATTAATATTCATGACTTCCAGGGTAACTTCCATCCTGACGGAAACGCCTTTTCTGCTCTGATCGCTTCGCGAAGACATGGCCAGAATATTGAGCCCTGCTTTATCCAGAACCGCACTGATATCACGTAACAAGCCACTCCTGTCGTAGGACTCAACCGCAATTTTCACGGGATAAACCTTTTTCGGTTCTCCGCCCCAGCTGACCTCAATGACTCTTTCGGGTTCAACATTTTGCAGACGAAGAATTTTTCCGCAATCCTTGCGATGCACTGAAACACCCCGGCTGTTGGTGATATAACCGACAATTTCGTCGCCAGGTACAGGCTTACAGCAACCGGCAATGTGAGTCAGCAAGTTGCCCACACCATAGATATAAATATCGGATTCCTGATAGCGACTGGCTTTGGGTGGTGTGATGAAAATAGGTTTTTCGGGCTTTTTATTCAAGTCAAGCATGGCCAGAATGGCATTCACAACCTGAGTGACACTGGTGTCACCCGCGCCTATAGCGGCGTAGAGCCCAGTCTCTCCGTGCTTATTGAACTTTTCGGCAATCGATTCCAGATTTACTTGTTTGATATTTAATTGACGAAGTTCCCGATCCAACATGGATTTGCCGGCCTGCGCATTTTTTTCATGATCCTGTTTTCTGAACCATTGCTGTATCTTGGATCGAGCCTGGGCTGAGTGAATATAGCCCAGTGCTGGCGACAACCAGTCACGACTGGGTGATTCCTGCCTACCCGTAAGAATGGTTACCTGATCAGCGGTGTGCAATGACGCATTTAATGGGACAATCCTGCCGTTTACCTTGGCGCCTCGGCAGCGATGGCCAATCGAAGTGTGAATGCGATAGGCAAAATCCAGAGGAGAGGATTCGGCCGGTAAATCGACCACATGTCCTTCCGGTGTAAACACGTATATCCGATCGGTTGTGCTGTCCCGATTGATCAGCTCTTTAACATGGTCTTCCTCAATTTCCTCGTGCCATTCCAGAACCTGTCTCAGCCAGGCGATTTTTTCTTCGTAGCTGCGGTTGGTCGTCCTGGTATCGGTGCCTTTATAGCGCCAGTGAGAACAGACGCCCAATTCAGCTTCATCATCCATTTCATGGGTCCGAATCTGAATTTCCAGTATTTTGCCCCCGGGACCAATTACGGCTGTGTGCAGGGACCGATAGCCATTTTCCTTGGGGAAAGCAATATAATCATCGAACTCATTGGGAATATTGCGCCAGTGACCGTGTACGATACCCAGTACGGTGTAACAGTCCGCTACCGCGGGCACCAGAACTCGCACTGCACGAATGTCATAAATTTGCGAAAAGCCAACCTCCTTGCGCTGCATTTTCTTCCAGATACTGTATATATGCTTTGCACGGCCAGCGATTTGTGCCTTGATGTCTGCCTTTTCCAGCTCTGAATGGAGTGTATCGATCATCTGGTTGATGTAGTGTTGACGATCCATACGACGTTCATCGAGCAATCGTGCGATCTGCTTATACTCTTCCGGCTCCAGATAGCGAAATGCCAGATCTTCCAGCTCCCATTTGAGTTGGCCGATACCGAGTCTGTGCGCCAAGGGTGCATAAACGTCAAAAATTTCACGGGCAACGCGCTGACGTTTTTCATCGGTGGCCGTTTTCAGTGCCCGGATAGCACAGGTTCGCTCTGCAAGTTTAATCAAGGCCACACGTACATCATCGATAATAGAAACCAGCATTTCCCGGATTTTCGATGCCTGCTGAGTCGCTGTGTGACCAAACACGGCACCTTCGCTGTCAGCGCGCATGGTGCTGATAACCGCCATTTTCAGGACGCTTTCAATGAGAGCAGCGATTGGGTCACCGAAGCGATTCCTAACCGTTGCGATGGCAAGGCGCCCTTCTCTTACAACCCGGTATAAAATGGCAGCAACCAAACTGGCGATATCATGAAGGTGGAGTTCAGTGAGAATTTCGGCCATTTCGAGGCCTGTTCTGAAACTGCTGACAGTAGGTGTCCAGCGTTCGCTGCCTGATTTTTCTTCTGCATCGCGCGCCAATTCGCAGGCAGCGATCAGAATATCCCTGGCACCTGCTTCGGCGAAGGCTTTGTCACGGAGGAGATCGTCGACCCAGCGGTCTATTTTTACCGCCCCCTGCTCCTGAACGGGATGATGGTTTCTGACCTGTACCATAAACAGCTCTCGTCTGAATTATTTTTATGCCAGGCCAGAAGGCGCCTTCAACTGGAGGAATAGCTGTCTTGACTAACGTGACCTTTGCAGCAATTGTGCACGTTGTATAAAGTCATGCAACGGTGTCAGCCTGCAAACTACAGTTTTTGATCTTCCTGATAAAGTCCCGATGAAAGATAGCGATCACCGCGATCGCAGATGATCGCCACGATTACTGCGTGCTCTACCTCATGGGATAACCGCAGTGCAGAGGCCACAGCGCCGCCCGAGGAAACACCACAAAATATGCCCTCTTGCCGCGCAAGTGCCCGCATGCAGTCCTCCGCCTCCTGTTGTCCTATATCCATCACACGATCCACACGCGCACTATCGAATATGGTTGGCAGATAGGCCTGTGGCCAACGTCGAATGCCGGGAATGCTCGCCCCTTCCTCTGGTTGTAAACCAATAATCTGAATGTCGGGGTTTTTCTCTTTGAGATAGCGGGAAACACCCATAATGGTGCCGGTAGTGCCCATGGAGCTGATGAAATGAGTAATCTTTCCGCCACTCTGTCGCCAGATTTCAGGACCGGTATGTTCATAATGGGCCAGCGGGTTATCACTGTTGGCAAATTGGTCCAGAACGATACCCTTGCCCTGTTGCTCCATGGCAGTTGCAAGATCTCTGGCGCCCTCCATGCTCTGTTCCCGGCTGACCAGAATAAGCTCCGCTCCATAAGCCTGCATGGCCGCCTTGCGCTCTTCAGTGCTGTTCTCCGGCATAATCAGGATCATACGGTAACCCTTGATGGCTGCAGCCATGGCCAGTGCGATACCGGTATTGCCCGACGTTGCTTCGATAAGCGTATCGCCCGGTTTGATCTCCCCTCTCGCTTCGGCATGCTGGATCATGCTGATTGCAGGCCGGTCTTTTACTGAACCAGCGGGATTATTGCCTTCCAGCTTTACCAGAATAGCGTTACTGGTGTCTCCCGGAAGTCGTTGTAGCCTAACCAGCGGAGTTTCACCAATACAGGATTCAATGGTTGGATAGATCATCAGTTTTCCGGCAAGAAAAATTCAATATTCACTAAACAGGCTGTTATTTTAGCCACCCATGGTCTGCTTGTCTTGGCGGAACAGACTATAGATCAAGATTGTTTGCATATAAACGCGACCCAAATTGTTATGTGGAGCGAGTCGCACGAGAGTTTATGGCTGTTGCGTCTGAGTGAGGACCACAAAGGCGACCGCAAAATCACGTTCATCGGATAAACTGAGCAGCACATTGTTGGCACCCAGTTTACGCAGATATTTTTTGGCATCGCCAGTTAGCAGGATTGCGGGTGCGCCAGCGAGGTCATTGACAGTTTCCATGTCCTGCCAGGAGACCTTGCCAATACCCGTACCCAGGGCTTTACTCAACGCCTCTTTGGCGGCGAAGCGTTTGGCAAGGTAGGCAGCCGGATTAGATTTGCTATCGAACAT
>DDNV01000053.1:35865-36053 GCA_002341315.1 Cellvibrionales bacterium UBA2511 | reverse complement strand
TGCTATCGAACAGGTCAAGTTCGCGGGGACAAAGTATCCGCTTGGCAAACTCACGACCGTGACGATTCAGTGCCTCGCTGATTCTGGCCACCTGTACAATGTCTGTTCCTATGGCAACAATCACGAAGTTTTAGTCCCGTTGGTCTTTTGACGGTTAAACAGTTCACGACTTCGCAGGGGTTTGTTCC
>DDNV01000053.1:34787-35715 GCA_002341315.1 Cellvibrionales bacterium UBA2511 | reverse complement strand
CGCATCAGTCGCTTGGCTGCTTTGGCGGTGTCAAGGTCTTGATAGTCACCGTTGCTGATAGACAATAACGCTTCACCCCAAAACAGGTAAGGTGACGTCTTATCCTGTTCCGATGGTTGGCAGCGGGAAAATCCAGTAGATGGGTCCAACCAGTACCACTGACCCGGTAATACCGGATGGCCGGATACGATATCGGTATCGATCATTAACCCGTAGCCAGCCTCATCTAGCAAATTGCGCTCGAAAAGCCGCAGAGCTGGTTCAATCGGTTCGCCATCGGCAAGACTTGTCATGATATTGAGGTAGTGGTCAAACAGATACTGGTGAGGATCATGCTCTACAAGTAGTCGTACCAGTAGTTCATTGAGATAAAAGCCGCTGTACAGACGTTCTCCCGAGAGCATCAGTGAACGCCCGGAGTGCTCCGCACTGACCAGGGTTTTCAGTTCTGATTTTCCGCTCCATCCCACCAGAAGAGGTGTAAACGGGGCAAGTATCCGACTGCCATTTTTTGGCCGCCGGAACCCCCTGGCAACCACACGCAGACGACCGTAATGACGGGAAAACAAGTCTACCAGCTGGCTGGTTTCCCGATAGGGTCGCGTATGGAGAACAAAAGCTGGCTCTGAGTCGACACGCAAATTGGTCATATCGCGATGATACAGGCTCTAGCAGTTTGTCGGATAGTATCACTGCCACTCTTCGACATATTGCCAATTCTAACGTTGATGGTGAATAGCCGCGTACTGGTTAATCGTCGTAGCCGAGGCTGCGTAGTGCCCGGTCGTCATCTGACCATCCACGACGCACTTTTACCCAAAGGTTGAGCATGACCTTTGATTCCAGCATACGCTCCATATCGAGGCGGGCCTGCTGGCCAATTTTTTTCAATCTACCGCCTTTTTCACCGATGATGATTTTCTTCTGG
>DDNV01000053.1:25890-34723 GCA_002341315.1 Cellvibrionales bacterium UBA2511 | reverse complement strand
TGGAATCAGAGAACACCACACCGATGATGATTTTCTTCTGGCCATCCCGCTCGACAAGAATCAGTGCACTGATATGACAGATTTTTTCAGAGGGTTTGAATTCCTCAACCTCTACGGCCACCTCGTAGGGAAGCTCGGCTCCCAGTTGACGGGTGATCTTTTCCCGGATAATTTCAGCCACCATGTAGCGTTGACTGCGATCTGTAATCTGATCATCGGGAAAGAAATGAACACCTTCCGGAATATACTGAAGAATAGCCCGTTCAAGTTGGGCTAGTTGCTGTCCCTGCAGGGCCGAAACCGGGATCAGCCGTGCTTCGGGGAAGCGCTCGGTTAACATTCGCAGATGTGGCAGCAGAACTGCTTTATTCTCCAGCCTGTCCAGCTTGTTCAGGGCAATAATGACTGGTGCGTTACTTTTCATTACCTCCTGCGCGACCTTTTCGTCTGCTTCTGTCCATATGGCACGATCGACAACGAAAACAATAACATCAACGTCACGAATTGCACTTTCAGCAGCGCGATTCATGGACCGGTTGATCGCTTTGCTCTGGTTGTCGTGTAGCCCCGGGGTATCGACAAAAACCAGTTGCGAATCACCTTCTGTCTTTATGCCAAGCATATTTTGTCGAGTCGTCTGCGGTTTGCGTGAGGTAATACTTATTTTTTGACCCAATAAGTGATTCAGCAATGTGGACTTTCCAACATTTGGTCGCCCGACGATGGCCACGTATCCACACCGCTTGATAGATTCTATTTCAGTCACTTGATGAGTCCGGCTAGTGCGTTTTCAGCTGCTTTTTTTTCGGCCGTACGGCGGCTGCTGCCTTCGCCGACGGCGGGAGTTTTCAGGCCATCAACTTTGCACTCTACCGTAAAGAACTGGCTGTGTGCTTCGCCGGTCACGGAGATCACCTCATAATTGGGCAATGGTCTCCCTCGGGCCTGCATGAATTCCTGTAAGTGGGTTTTTGGGTCTCTGAGCGTGTTTTCTGACAGGTTGGCAAGACGTCCGCTGAATAATCCCATGACCACCTTCTCACAGGCAGCCATGCCGCCGTCCAGATACACTGCTCCGATAATGGCCTCCACTGTATCTGCCAATATAGACGCCCGTCGGTGGCCGCCACTCTTCAGCTCGCCTGCACCCAGATTCAGACATTGACCTATCTCCAGCTCTTTGGCTATTTCGGTGAGTGTGGCACCCTTGACAAGATTGGCACGATAGCGACTCAAGTCCCCTTCTTTGACCTGAGGAAGACGTTCGTAAACAGCATGACCAATAATAAAATTCAGCGCTGCATCACCGAGAAACTCCAGACGTTCATTGTTGACCGAACCATGGCTGCGATGGGTAAGGGCTAAATCGAATAGACTGGTATCCCTGAATGGATAATCAATACGATCGAGTAGCCGTTTTTTTGATTCTTTCACGCCCGGATTCTGCAAGTGATCTGATTATCTGGCACTGTCATAGGTGTTTTCAAAGCGTACCACCACATCCAGATTCCCCATGAAATTAATTCTTTTTTCGTAATTGAGGCTGACCTTCGTATGCGTCTGTTCACGCTTGATTTTGACCAGCTTTGTGTCGATATCGCGTACATTGTTGATATCAAAATGGGTTAAAAGCTTTCTGCGGACTTCGGCATCACTCATATTATGGATATTTTCTTCCGCGAGGGAATCTATGGCTGCTTTGACAAAAGAGTTGTCAAGATACAGTGGTCCGATTTTTAATGCTGCGGTGATAAAAAAACCTGCTATCGCCAGCGACAGGAGGCCACCAAGCACAGTAATACCCTGTTGATTAGTATGTTTCATAGCATTGGCTCCAGGTGTCTACCTGTTGATATTAGTTGATTGTCCCGGCCCGGTCGAAGCTTGGCAAATCGCCAAATGATTCCCAATGCATCCAGATTAATACGGCCTTGCCAACAATATTCTCTTCCGGTACCGGGCCCCATACCCGGCTGTCACTACTATTGTCACGATTATCGCCCATCATGAAGTAATGATTCTCAGGAACAACTAGGGCGTAATTTTTGCCCAGTGGCCCCGCCACTTTATTTTTTTGCACGGTATGAACAACGCCGTTCAAATTCTCAGCAATCAGTTCTAATCTTGAGTCTTCTGCAGCATCGGGCAATGGTGCCTGTTCAGCCAACAAGCCATTTATATATAACATATTGTTCCGTAATCGAATTTTATCCCCGGGGAGACCAATAACTCTTTTGATGAAATAGCGGTCATCATTGGGTGGGAAAAAGACCATCACATCCCCTCGCTTGGGCTCATTAATCGGGACGATTTTGGTGCCAATCACAGGTAGCCTGAGGCCATAGGTAAACTTGTTTACCAAAATGAAATCGCCAACTTTCAAGGTTGGTATCATTGATCCGGAAGGGATCTGAAACGGTTCAAAGAGAAATGAACGAAGCACAAAAACCAGTAGCAGAACGGGAAAAAAAGACCCGCTGTACTCAATCCATCCCGGAACTGGTTGATTTTCGCCGCGTTTTTTAGAGAGTATAAAACGATCAGAAAACCATATTACGCCGGAAATCATCACCAGAAACAATAAAATTAGCGGAAAATTAATATCCATTTAGAACTCTCAACTATCCGTTTTAAGTACAGCCAGGAATGCTTCCTGAGGGATTTCTACACTGCCTACCTGCTTCATCCGTTTTTTGCCCTCTTTTTGTTTTTCCAGCAGTTTTTTCTTCCTGGTCATATCGCCACCATAACATTTTGCGGTGACATTTTTTCTCAGGGCTTTCACTGTGGTCCGGGCAATCACATGACCACCAACAGCCGCCTGGATAGCCACATCAAACATCTGGCGCGGAATCAACTCTTTCATTTTTTCTGTCAGTTGACGACCTTTGTACTGTGAGTGTTGGCGATGAATAATCGAGGCCAGCGCATCTACTTTTTCGCCATTAATCAGGACATCCAGTCTCACCAGAGGGGCTGTCTGAAAACGTGTAAATGCGTAGTCCAGTGATGCAAACCCCCGACTGACCGATTTTAGACGGTCGAAGAAATCCATGACAACTTCGCTCATGGGCAGTTCATAGGTCAGTGATACCTGACTGGTGGTAAACACCATACTTTTTTGAGTACCACGTTTTTGCTCGCAAAGAGTAATGACGTTGCCCAGATAATCCTTTGGAACGAGAATACTCGCTTCACAAAGGGGTTCCCGCATTTCTTCTATACTGGCCGGATCTGGAAGGTCGGAGGGGTTTGATATGTGCAGGATTGCACCATCTGTTTTTACTATTTCATAAACAACCGTGGGTGCAGTCGTGATGAGGTCGAGATTGTACTCCCGTTCCAGACGCTCCTGAATGATCTCCATATGCAGCATGCCGAGGAAACCACAGCGGAATCCAAAACCCAGCGCATCAGAGCTTTCCGGTTCATAAAACAATGAAGCGTCATTCAGCGTGAGTTTGGCCAGTGCCTCACGAAAGTCTTCAAAATCATCTGAACTAATCGGGAACATACCAGCATACACCTGCGGCTTGACACGTTGAAAGCCGGGTAATGCAGGAGTATCCGGGGTATGACTGTGAGTAAATGTGTCGCCTACTGGCGCACCATGGATATCCTTAATGCCTGCAACGACGAAACCTACTTCACCAGCCCTGAGAACGCCGGTATCTTTTCGCTTGGGAGTAAAAACGCCGATATTATCTACCACATGTGCTTTGCCGATGGACTTGGTAATCACTTTGTCTTTCGCTTTCAGGGTGCCCTGGGTCACCCGCACCAGGGAAACGACACCGAGGTAATTGTCAAACCAGGAGTCGATGATAAGCGCCTGTAAGGGTGCATCCAGATCGCCTACCGGGGCTGGCACTTTAGCCACGAGCTGTTCCAGTATGTCCTCTATACCGAGCCCGGTTTTTGCACTGCAACGCACAGCATCATGGGCATCAATACCGATGATATCCTCTATCTCGGCAATGACCTTCTCGGGTTCTGCCTGGGGTAAATCCATTTTATTCAGAACAGGAATGACTTCGAGGCCCTGAGCAATGGCGGTGTAGCAGTTGGCAACAGACTGGGCTTCAACACCCTGCCCTGCATCCACTACCAATAAAGCACCTTCACAGGCAGCCAGTGAACGCGACACCTCATAGGAGAAATCCACATGGCCGGGGGTATCAATGAAGTTGAGCTGATAGGTTTTGCCATCTCTGGCGCGGTAATCAAGTGTCACGCTCTGTGCCTTGATTGTGATACCGCGCTCTCGCTCGATATCCATCGAGTCGAGAACCTGCTCAGCCATTTCACGGGAAGAAAGCCCACCACAAATTTGAATAAAGCGGTCAGCAATGGTGGATTTCCCATGATCGATGTGCGCGATAATAGAGAAGTTTCGGATATAACTTAGGTCGGACACAGCGATTCAATCAGTTTGCAGCCGGTCGGGCTGGGGGGTTAATTTTAGGCCATGCAGTCTAGCGTATTTGCTGTGCGGACGCTATGAGTACCCATGCCAAACAGCCAAATGCTCTGCAAAAATATGGGATTCCACAGAAACTTATTTCTTGATTTTCTTGGATATGGAATGGGTGGATAGCGGCAGGTCAAGGGCTCAGTCCATCCGGTAAAGTACCAACGATCACATCAAGCGTTTTCTTCTTCTTTCCCCGGATCAGTTGAGCCTTGATTTGGCTGCCAGGTGACAACAAGCCAACCACATGGGGCAGATCCCCTGATTCGATAATTTCTTCATTATCAAAGTACAGAACAATATCGCCGGCATGGATGCCGGCTACATCAGCCGGACTTCCGGCTTCGACCTGGACAACAAGTGCCCCCTGCGTTTTTGTCAGCCCCGATGATCGGGCCAGCGACTTGTCAACCTCCTGTACGTAGACACCAAGCCAGCCACGATCAACACGGCCCTTTGATTTGAGCTGTGACACAACATCTATAGCGACACCTGCAGGTACAGCAAAAGACAGGCCTATCGATCCGCCGGAGTGGGTAAATATTTGAGAGTTTATACCCACCACCTCACCATCCAGGTTCAGTAAGGGGCCACCAGAATTACCTGGGTTGATAGCAACGTCACTTTGAATAAACGGCACATAATTATCGCCATTTTCGGTAGGTATACTGCGGCCAATTGCGCTGATAATCCCGGCGCTCACCGAATAATCAAGACCGAATGGTGAGCCTATCGCCAGGGCCCAATCGCCTACTTTGACCTTACCGGGATCGGCAAAGTTGATTTTTGGCAGGTTCTCGGCATCAATCTTGAGTAACGCCAGGTCCGAGCGATGGTCAATGCCGATTACCTTTGCTTCAAACTCGCGGCGGTCTATTAATCGAATGATCACCTCATGGGCATTTTCAACCACATGTTCATTAGTGAGAACGTAACCATCATCGGAAATGATAAAGCCAGAACCGGTTGCATGTGCCTCTCCCGCCCTACTATCTTCATGGGGCTCACGGAACATATCAGGAATATTTCGTTCGTTCATCTGGGTCATTCCTGTCCCAAGGATTTTTTGAACGGAATCAATTTTCACGACCGCAGGGGATGAGGTTTGAATTAATTGATTGAAATTTGGCAAATCCTGCCGGTTAGATTGACTGATGTTCAGTGCTATAACTACAAAGAGCAATGCCACCAAAGAAAACCACTTAAACATATGTGCACCCTCTTTATAGACGAGTCACCCTTTTATATGTTCCATCCTTGCCATATGACCACAGGAGGTGGCTCTGTAGGCAGAGACTACTCAGGCAGAAACCGGTGCATCACTGGATGCGACCAGTCTCTCCAGCAATACGGGGTGGACTCGACGGTTATTTTTATTAAGCCAGGAATGCAGCCTGACAAAAACTCCACCCAGAATGAACCCGATCAAGGCGCTTGTCAGCACGATGATGTCGTGGAAAGAGATCAGGGCGCCAATACATACAGCCCCCACCATTGTCAGTAGTGGAAAAAGGTAAACCAGCAGCGTGCCTTTGACAACAACATCCTCCGGGATGCCAATCACCACCTGATCATGGGGTTTGAGTGACTGTAGATCACCGTGCCCGGACAATACCCTGATTAACGCAGTTTTACCGGAAAGCCGACTGAGCAGCTTCTGGCCACAACCTTTTTCAGCCACACACGCCTGGCACGCCGAACGTTGAATCGTCTCGACCCAGAAACCGTCTGACTCCACGGTGGTGATCCTCCCCCGCTCTTCAATCATTTCAGTTCAATGCCTGCGATGTCATGAATTTTTACCAAAAGGTGCCGGTGCTATATAGAAAAGATACACCGTTGTTATTGGTAGTTATGTTGAACAGGTATTACCGCATGTGCAACGGCTCTGGCGGTTTCGACCGGTATTTCGCCAACCACTGAAATCAGAAAGCCTTGCTGTCTGATTTTAGCCTTGGTGAGATAAGCCACAGTTGCACCGCGCTGGGCTTGCATTTTAGGGATGTCAACGGCTTCACTGCTATCGATAAACACAGAAAAAATTGCCAAACCATCAGTGTAGATCAGTGTCTCTCGGCCAGAGTCACCAGATTTCAGGTAACCCGCCAAACCGAAACCCGGCGGAAGCCAGGATTGCTGCCAATTGGATTGGGTCGCCGATGACTCTACATTATTGAGGCAGGTAGAAACCTTCGACGAAACTCTATGCACCTCTGGCTCAGAGGGATCCAGTGATGCCTCATCAATTGATTTTCCAATTTCAACATCTGCAAATTGAAATCTTTCCAGGACGCGATTGTTATCGCCAATCAGCATGGACTGGAGTAATAACCCCGTCTCCTGATCAATCCCCAGTATGTATCCATAGCGGTAGCTGTCTTTTGGGATTACATGAACCGTTAGCGTCTCACGACCGGCTATTCGATCCTTGGCCTTGGGGTGTACATGGTAGAGTTTTTCGAGGTGGTCTTTCGGTACAGAGGCTGCTGCGGCAACAGAGCTCCTCAGCATAAGATCTCCGAGGCGTTCGCATCGACGTTCGCCGCTTTGACGGGTAACTTCCTTTTTCGGTCCACTCAATAAGAATAGACGCTCAAACTCCTGACCATCCCTCACAGAGTGAAAAACCTTGATCGTCCTGAGTATACCGCCGTGTTCGTAGGTAAATATCCCGCTGTAGTCGAGCGTTCGGTTGGCATCCGCCATTTTGGCAAGAATGGTCGTTGGGGAAGGCGTCTCCGCGATCACTTCAGATGGCGCAACAACGAGAAAGAGGCATATAGCCACAAAAGACCTGGGAATTGACATGATCCCCAGTGAATTACTGATCATGCGTAGTGGGCATTCGAGCAAATGGCAGCATGCCCTGATTAGTGTTCATTGCCGCGTGGCCGGTATGTTCAATCATTAAGCTATTGAGGTAAGCCTGTACCTGTTCACGAGTGACTTCAGATTCGGTGGCCTGATCGACCACAATGACCGGCTGGGCCTGACTGGCCCGGTAACTCTCAGGATTGTTGTTGACGCTGACTGTCCGGGCTGTGACAGAAGGTATTCCGAAGTCGGCAGAGGTTCTAAGTTGGGCTGGAGAGAGCTTGTTGTCAACAGTTTTGGCCGAGGCGATAGCAGGTTGATTGGTAGCCGGCATGTTGTACTGTTGAAAACCAATGATGGCAACAGTGGCCACCGAGGCGGCAATGGCAAAACGACCGAGGGGCTTAAGCATGCGGGCAGAAAGTGTGTTTACCTGTAGGGCTTTTTCCTTTTCCAGAGCCGCACTTATGCTGGCAGAGTAGTCAACCACCTGCTCAGGAAGATCCCTTCTCATGGCAGCCGCCGCCATCTGATAGCGACGCCAAGTGTCACGAGATTGGTCATTATCGGAGATACTTTTCAGAACCCGACGGACCTCAAGCTCGCCTGCCTGACCATCCATTAATGCTGACAGGGACTCTTTCTCGCGATCAGTGCTAGTGGTCATAAGAAACTACCTCGAAACTATTAGTGACCATGCCACGGTAAGCCGTGGCCGTAAAACCTGTTTTTAATTCATCATCAATAAAGACAATGGTACCCATGCAGCTATTGATCAGATAATTCCATATAAGACAGCTCGTTGACTGAAAAAGTTCATTGATATGGGAGGTCAGCCTTCAAGTAACCGAATTTTTTCATCTATGGCCTCCCTGGCACGAAAAATGCGCGACCTTACAGTCCCTACCGGGCACCCCATTATCTCTGCGATCTCTTCATAGCTGAGACCCTCAAATTCTCTTAAAGTTACCGCAGCACGCAGATCTTCCGGAAGATTTTTTATGGCCAAATCCACCACGGCCTCCAGTTCATCCCGGTAGAGAAGGTTTTCAGGTGAGTCAATGTCGCGGAGTTTCTCGCTGCCCTCATAAAAAGCGGCCTCCTCAGCATCGACATCACTGGCAGGTGGGCGCCGATTCCGAGCGACGAGATAATTCTTTGCCGTGTTGACGGCAATACGGTACAGCCAGGTATAAAAAGCACTTTCACCACGAAATTTGGCCAATGCCCGGTAAGCCTTGATAAAGGCCTCCTGCACAACATCGTTAACCTCATCAAAATCTTTGACATAGCGACTGACAATCGCATGGACTTTGTACTGATATTTCATCACCAGCAAGTCAAAAGCGCGTTTATCGCCTTTTTGAACACGAGCGACGAGTAGCTTGTCAGTATCTTTTGCCTGCTCGTTATCCATAGTCGCTCCGATTGCCCCCGAATCGCCTCGTAGTGATGGCGTCTCAGAGCATTCAATTACAACAAACCCGCCGGGTAAAGGGATGATTTCCGGGTCTGTATTTATTTTTGGCCCGCTATACTATCATGCTC
>DDNV01000053.1:12064-25816 GCA_002341315.1 Cellvibrionales bacterium UBA2511 | reverse complement strand
GGGTTTCGAGGACTTTAGGCAGTTAATGAAAACCCCCCATTGTCATGATGTGTTGGTGATTGGCAGTGGCGCTGCAGGGATGACTGTGGCGCTTGAACTGGCTGATAAATATCAAATTGCGCTGATCAGTAAAAGTGCCATTCAGTCGGGATCTACCTGGTATGCGCAGGGTGGCATCGCCGCTGTTTTTGATACTGAAGACTCTATTGAATCTCACGTTGGAGATACCCTGGAAGCTGGTGCCGGACTGTGTCACGAGGATGCGGTGAGATTCACCGTTGAGAACGGGCCTGATGCCATCCGCTGGTTAGTCAAGCAAGGCGTTCAGTTCACTCGCAATGAGGACAACGTTGATTATCATCTGACCCGGGAAGGTGGCCACAGTCACCGTCGAATTTTGCATACTGCCGATGCCACGGGAAAGGAGGTTTCATCTTCTTTGGCAGACAGAGTGCTTCAGCATCCCAATATTCAGGTGTTTCCCAGCCATGTGGTCGTTGACCTGATCACTCAGGCCGACAGAGGTTCCAGCCGCATGCGATGTACGGGAGCTTATGTGCTGGATAACGAACAGGACTGTGTCCGCGTTTTTCAGGCAAAAGCTGTTGTATTGGCAACCGGTGGTGCCAGTAAGGCTTACCTTTACTCCACCAATCCCGACGGTGCCACCGGCGATGGCATTGCTGTCGCCTGGCGTCGCGGTTGTCGGGTGGCCAACATGGAATTCAACCAGTTTCATCCCACTTGTCTCTATCACCCCAATGCCAAGGCTTTTCTGGTTACTGAAGCCCTGCGTGGTGAAGGCGCTTACCTGACGCTGGCCAATGGTGCGCGGTTTATGGACAAGTTCCATCCGAAGGCGGAATTGGCGCCCAGGGATATTGTTGCCAGAGCCATTGACTTTGAAATGAAGCGACTGGGCATCGATTGTGTCTATCTTGACATCTCGCATCGGCCCAAAGAGTTTCTGAAAAACCACTTTCCCACGGTCATGGCTCAGTGCCTGAAGTATGGAATCGACATCACAAAAGAAGCCATTCCTGTGGTTCCCGCCGCTCACTATACCTGTGGTGGTATCGTGGTAAACCAGAAGGGTCAGACCGATCTTTGGAATTTATACGCGATTGGTGAGACAGCCTTTACGGGCTTGCATGGCGCGAACCGCATGGCCAGCAATTCGCTGGTTGAGTGTGTGGTTTATGGGCATTCAGCTGCCAGCGCCATTCGCGAAAGTATTGAGTTGATTCCGGAACCGGATAAGGCGAGACCCTGGGATGAAAGTCGTGTCACCCATTCAGATGAAGATGTCGTTATCGCGCATAACTGGGATGAGTTGCGCCGCTTTATGTGGGACTACGTAGGCATTGTCAGAACCCGGAAACGACTGGCCAGAGCTCATCACAGAGTTGAGCTGCTGCAAAAAGAAATCCATGAATATTACAGCAACTATAAAATCAGCCGGGATTTGCTGGAATTGCGCAATCTGGTGTTGGTGGCAGAGCTTATCATTCGTTCTGCAGAGCAACGCAAAGAGAGTCGCGGCCTGCATTACACACTGGATTACCCGGACCTGTCCGCAGTCGCCAAAGACACCATCATGGTGCCAATCAATTTTGCCGGGCAAAACTTCATCGTCAGCAAACGTTGACCTAACCCAACTGTAACGTCACGTGAATCCTGCGCAGGTTTGCTGGCGAGGTGCTGTCAGGCAACACCAGAACAGAATAACGTCTTCTGGAGCCGTGAAACCGAAGTAGTAATAGCCTGCCCAGTATAAAAAAATGCTGCAAGGCAACCTCCTCTCGCTGATCGGCATAGAACAATTGCCAACTGCCGCTTGTCCAGCTCAGTCGCTTGACCGGCTGTCTGTACCATATAAGACAAGTGTGCGCACCACCCACTAATACCGGAAGGATCGTTAAAACCTTCAGCCATAGAGGTATTGCCGAGACAATCAGGAGGCATACAGCAAGACTGTGAATGGACAGAATCCAGACCAGCAGTAGCAACGAACGATACAGTTCTATTTCAACCGGGACGGGATCTTGAGTCACGAATGATCTGCACAATTTTTTGCAAGTCGGGGTCTTCCGGGGTTTCCCGGCGGAGGAACCAACCGAACATATCCTGATCTTCGCACTCGAGGAGTTTGTGGTAACGTTCCTGGTCTGCCGTTTCAAGTGTAGGGTAAATGTCGTCCAGAAAAGGCTGCAACACCAAATCCAGTTCAAGCATTCCGCGTCGGCTTGCCCAAAATAGTCGATTTCTTTCCATCGGCGGTCGCCTCTGTCTCAATAAATAGAATGTCAGGCATTATAATGGAACAAGTGAGTTTAAACTCATCAGGATGGTTACATTCACCTCAACCGGGCAAATCATGAACGATTGGCAAAGATACCTGTCCACTCAGGGCGCAGTCATCAATGATGACCAAATACATTTCCATGAATCACCAACAGACTTTCAGGCATTGTTGGCTGAGGACGATGGCATCATGAGTCCTCTTCTTCATCAGGGCTTGATATCAGTAAAAGGCCCTGATGCGGCTCGTTTTCTACAGGGCCAGATAACCAGTGATGCACTTCAGCTGGCAATCGGTGAGTCAACTCCCGGTGCTCGCTGTAATGCCAAAGGTCGAATGCTAGCCAGTTTTGTTCTGTTCCATGCTGAAGATCAGCACTTTTTTCTTCAACTACACCGCAGTCTGATTACCTCACTGATCAACGAGTTGACCAAATATGCGGTGTTTTTCAAGGTTGAACTGACTGATATCAGTGATCACTACTGTTTGTTGGGGAGCGCCGGAAAATCTGTTGAAAAAATTAGTCTGACTGACACGGCCTATCAGTATCCGTTGGTTGATGGCAGAAAAATATTTATGGTTTCCGCCGAAAAAGTACCGTCTGTATGGGAGGCACTACGGGATGCAGTAAAACCCGTGGGAACCGAGCTCTGGCAACTTATGGATATTCGATCCGGCCTTGGCCATGTAGAAGTGGACACCGTTGATCTGTTTATACCGCAAATGCTGAATTTTCAGGCGATCGGGGCAATCAGCTTCAAGAAAGGTTGTTACACAGGGCAGGAAGTGGTCGCACGCATGAAGTATTTGGGGAAATTGAAGCGCCGTATGTACCGCATAGGAGTCCCCGCCCCCAAGGATCGTTTGTTGCCGGGCATGCCCTGTTATCTGCAGGGTCAGAATCAACCTGTCGGACACGTCGTATCTACAGCACACGGCAATGCTGAACGACTGGAGATGTTGGTCGTATTGACTGAAGAAGCGGCAGGGAGCGATGAACTTGTGATGGGTTTACAGCCGTATTCTGCCCTTGAAAAGCTATCTCTTCCATACGAAATTGAATAAAATCATACCATTGAAATTAAAACTTAACTCTATTTATCAATATAGCGCGAGGTAGCCGATGCTGGCTTGGTTATCCGAACATCAGGTGCTGTTGACATGGCTTAGCATCGCATCTCTTGCAACCTTCATTGGAAGTTTGCTCGCTCTGCCCTGGATAGTGGCAATGATACCGGAGGATTACTTTCTGTATGAAAGTCGCGAAACAACAACATTGAAACAGAGGCATCCGGCCATCCGGGGTTTATTACTTGTTGGGAAAAACCTGCTGGGTTTAATCCTGTTGTGTGGTGGTTTTCTGATGCTGTTCATGCCCGGACAAGGCATTCTAACTATGGCGGCAGGTTTATTACTGCTGGACTACCCTGGGAAATACACACTGGAAAAGCGTATTATCAGTACGCCTTCTGTTTTAAAAGGATTGAACTGGTTGAGGGCAAAACGGCATTTACCCGCACTCAAGGTGGATAAATCCTAAACTTTGTCCTGGGCTACTTCATGCATCTGCCAGTCCACTGGCTCCAGGCCCTGTTCCTTGAGGTACTGATTTGCCTTTGAAAAATGCCCGCAACCCAGAAAACCTCGATGGGCCGATAGTGGCGACGGGTGTGGCGCTTTGAGCACCAGATGTTTATCGGTATCGATAATAGCCCCCTTTTTCTGAGCATAACTGCCCCATAACATAAAGACCAACCCGCGACGTTCATCGTTTAACAATTGTATTACCCGGTCGGTAAATTGCTCCCACCCCTGCCCCTGGTGAGATCCGGCAAGGCCCCTTTCAACGGTCAATGTCGCATTGAGTAAAAATACACCTTGGGCAGCCCAGCCCCTCAGACAACCGTGTCGGGGTGGCTGAATCCCGCAATCCTGCTGTAACTCCCGAAAAATATTTCGCAGGGATGGCGGAATATCCACGCCGGGCAGCACCGAGAAACAAAGACCATGTGCCTGATGGTCGCCGTGGTAGGGATCCTGTCCGATAATTACCACCTTGACCTTATCAAAAGGCGTACTATCGAACGCTGCAAACCAGTTTGATCCACTGGGATAGATGGTTTTACCCGCTTTTTTCTGGGCCTGCAGAAACTGTTTCAGCTTGACCATGTAGGGCAACTGGAACTGGTCTTCAAGTTTGGCCAGCCAGGAAGGATGGAGTTTGATTTGCGGGATTTCTGCCACAGGTTTCTTCCGGTTATGATGGTAAAGCTGCGTAATAAACCGGAATTTCTACTTCAAATCAACCAACGATCATCGTGAAAAACCGCCGGGTGAACCTTGTATGACAAAAATTGGACTTGCATTGGGGGGAGGTGGAGCCAAGGGCATCAGCCACTTACTGATTCTGGAGACACTGGAAGAAATGGGGCTGAAACCTTATTTCATCACTGGGACCAGCATCGGTGCACTAATTGGTGCCATGTATTGTGCCGGGATGACAACAGGTGACATCAAGCAGATTTTTCTCCAGTTTAGCCTTCGCGATAATGAATCGCTCAAACATCTGGTCACCAGAAAGCACTTGTTCAAATGGCTGGATTTTATTAGCCCGCAATTTCGTGGCCGGGGACTGATTCGGGTAGAGAACCTCCTGAATTATCTCTTTGAATCTGTTCATGCTACCCAGTTCTCCGAACTCGACACGCCACTAAAGGTGGTGGCATCGGATTTCTGGAGCCGGGAACAGGTTGTTCTTCAACATGGGGCGCTGATACCTGCCATTCGTGCCAGCATGTCTCTCCCTGGACTCTTTCAGCCAGTCACCATAGATGGACAGGTGCTGATAGATGGTGGCGCGGTAAATCCTGTGCCTTTTGACCTGTTGCCCGATGACTGTGACATTACGATTGCTGTTGATGTGATTGGCACGCGGACCGTATCCAATAAACTCCCATCCCTGTCAGAAGCTGTATTCAACACCTACCAGATCATGCAGAAAAGTATCATCAGGGAAAAACTGGCCAAGGAAGCCCCGGATATTTATATTGAGCCAAATGTGGCGGCCGTGAGGATGCTGGAGTTTTACAAGGCGAACCTGATTCTTAATAATGGCTCAAAAACCAAGAGTGAACTGAAACGCAAGCTCAATCGCCAGCTCAAACAGCTTCAATGAAACGTGCTATGGCCTCATTGGTCTCCCCGGGCTTCTCAATCGGTGTACCGTGGCCGGTATCGACAATGACCACCAGTCTGGCATTTTTCATGGCATCAACCACTGCTTGTTTCATTGCTACAGGGGAATAATCCCGATCGCCCGTTAACATCAGGGTCGGCACCTCAATGTCGGCCAAATACTCCAGAACCCCCCAGCCAAACAGGGACTTGAGGTTTTTCAGATAAACTTTTTTGGGGTTTGAAGCAATCTGTCGGGTAAAGATATCGATTAACGCCTCTTTCCCCTCTCCCGGAAACATACTCTGGGCTACTTTGTGGGCATAACGGTGCATACCCAGCAAGTGAACTGACAGCACTCGCGTCCAGAGCATTTTTTTTGCGGCGAAGGTATTGTCGGGAAGTGCGGGACCAGAATTGATGATTGTCATGCTTTTTAACCGTTGTGGCGCCATGGCGACAATCTGAAAAGCGACCATCCCACCCATGGACAGGCCAACAAGGTGTGCCCGGTCAATATCCAGCTGATCCATCAACCCGAGAACATCATTGGCATGGACTAGTATATCGTAATGGCTATCGGGTTTATCTGACGTACCGTGCCCCCGAAAATCCGGGGCAATTACCCGCCAATGGTGACAGAAATAATCGACCTGGCCGGTCCAGTCTCTACTGCTGACTCCCAGGCCGTGTAAAAAAATAATCACATCACCCTGCCCTTCGTCCAGGTAGGCAATCCTGACGCCATTGACGGTCGTCTGTTGCATTTTTCACTCTCCGAATTTTTCTCAAGTTCACTGACTTTGCAGGATTGCGCCTTGTTCAGCAAGGCTCGTCTAGCAAACTGACGGACCGGAATTGTCAAAAATATTCTGGCGAGGGACATTTTTGCCGGAAATGCACGTCGGTATTTGGTAATATTGGATCGCTGTAGTTAACGCTAGTAAGCCCACGGCTTTTACTGCCTCGAGGTATTTAAAAAACCACTCAATCGGGGTTTCTTCGCAAAGCTCCATGTCAATGGTCTTCCCCACTGGACAGGAAGGTATAAATCTCTTATGGATTTGCAGACTCGATATGATAGACAGTTGGCTTCCTGGCTGATTGTATGCGCTGCCGTTATTCTGAGCATGATACTTTTGGGGGGCGTTACCCGGCTGACGGGTTCGGGCCTTTCCATTGTTGAATGGGCACCCATTTCCGGGGTTCTGCCGCCATTGAACGAACAGCAATGGCAGCAGACCTTCGACAAATATAAGCAATTCCCCGAGTATCAGAAAGTCAACAGCGGCATGAGCCTGCCTGAGTTCAAGCGAATTTTTCTCTACGAATATGCTCACCGCCTACTCGGCAGACTGATTGGCGTTCTATTCCTGGTACCTTTTCTGTTTTTCTATTTTAGTCACCGAATCAAACCCGGGTTGACGCCAAAACTTATGATCATGTTTGTTCTGGGGGGCCTGCAGGGCTTACTTGGTTGGTATATGGTCAAAAGTGGTTTGGTAGATAACCCGAGCGTTAGCCAATATCGTCTGACAGCTCACCTGGGTACTGCCGTCATCATCTATGGCTACATTATCTGGGTGGCTTTCAGCTTACTTTATCCACCAGAGTCTGATCTGCAGCAGGGCCAGCCGACCTGTCGGCGTTTCGCCGTTGCCCTTTCGGGCTTGGTTTTTTTGATGATTCTTTCCGGAGGTTTTGTCGCGGGTACGGATGCAGGATACGCTTACCCCACTTTTCCGTTAATGGGTGACAGTTTTATCCCGCCCGGCATTTATGACACAGAGCCTTTCTGGCTGGCAGCTTTTGAAGATATTACGACAATTCAGTTCAATCACCGGATATTTGCCTACCTATTGATAGCGGTGATTCTCAGTTTCGCGATCAGCACACTGAAACGTACCAATACTCGTCCGGAAGCCCGGGTAGGTGTCAAACTGGTGCTTATAATGCTGGCGTTACAGGTTACGCTGGGCATTTCAACCCTGTTATTGCATATGCCGGTTCCCCTCGCAGCGGCTCACCAGGGCGGTGCTATTCTGCTCTTCACCAGTGTGTTGTTTGTGTGCCACCGTTTAGGGAACTAATGGCCTTTTTTGTTATCTTTCTATATCTCAAGTCTGGAGTGATCAAATGAAAAAACTGACTGGAACTATCCTGGCATTAGTGCTGACAACTGCTACGGGCCACGCATTGGCTGCCGGTGACATAGAGGCTGGCAAAAACAAGGCCATGGCCTGCGCCGGTTGTCACGGTGCCAATGGCATCAGCAACAACGACATGTGGCCCAACCTGGCGGGCCAGAAAGCTGGCTACACCGCTAAACAGCTAAGAGATTTCCGTGAAGGAAATCGTACTGACCCGGTAATGTCCGGCATGGCAAAACCCCTGTCCGATCAGGATATTCTGGATTTGGCTGCCTATTTTGCCAGCCTGTAGGAATACACCGAATAACCCATAAAAAAACCCGGCTTGTTGCCGGGTTTTTTTATGGTCAGAAGCCTCAATCCACAAATCGGCGGGCATTGCGGAACAACCGCAACCAGGCACCATCTTCTTCCCAGTCATCCGGGTGCCAGGAATTGGTCACTGTACGAAACACTCTCTCTGGATGCGGCATCATGATCGTTGCGCGGCCATCCTCGCTGGTCACACCCGTGATACCCAGAGGTGACCCATTGGGGTTGGCAGGATAGGTCTCTGCAATTTCCAGGAAATTATCGAGGAAACGCAGTGCTACCGCACCGGAGCCATCAAATATTTCCGGAACCACCGATGATGCGAACTCCACTCTCCCCTCACCGTGAGCAATCGCGATGGGCATATGGGAGCCCGCCATATCTGCAAGCAGAACCGAGGGTGATTTCTCTACCCTTACCAGGGAAAACCGCGCTTCAAACTGTTCTGACAGATTTCTGACAAAGCGGGGCCAATGATTGGCTCCCGGAATGAGGGGTTTCAGGTTGGATAACATCTGACAGCCATTGCAAACACCGAATGTGAACGTGTCAGGCCGATGAAAAAATTGCTCAAACTGTGCACGGGCTAAAGGGTTGAATAGCACGGTTTTGGCCCACCCCTCCCCGGCACCGAGCACATCGCCATAAGAGAAACCACCACAGGCGGCCAATCCCTTAAAACTATCAAGAGCGACACGACCAGCGAGGATATCACTCATGTGGACGTCGACAGTTTCGAAGCCGGCCCGATCAAATGCAGCGGCCATCTCCATCTGCCCGTTTACGCCCTGCTCCCTGACTATAGCCGCGCGAGGTCGGGCCCCACAGTTGACATAGGGGGCGGCAATATCCTCATTGATGTCATAGCTGAGGGCCGTGCTCAATCCGGGATTATCAAAAAACAGTCCGTCAAATTCCTGCCTGGCACAACCTTCATTGTCTCGACGCGCTTGAATCTCGTAGCTGGTTTCACTCCAGCGGCGCAATAATTCGGTACGACCGGAACTGAACAGACAATCACCATCCTCATAAATCTCAATACCGTCAGTGTCATCAAGCGTTGCTATGACACTGACAGGGATGGCGATATCGGCGAAGCGCTGCTTAAAAGAAGCGGCCCTGTCTCCAAGCACTTGAACAACGGCCCCGAGTTCTTCGTTAAATAGAACCGAGAGTGCATCGCCTGGCTGCTCATCGAGGCAAATTCTGATCCCTGTATTACCGGCAAAAGCCATCTCTGCCAATGTGGTCATCAAACCACCATCAGACCGATCGTGATAGGCGATCAGTTCTCCGCTTTGATTGGCGGCCTGGATAGCGTCGAAAAAAGCTTTGAGTTTCTCTGGACTCAGTAAATCGGCCGGGGTATCGCCCAGCTGGCTGTAGGTCTGAGCCAATATTGAGCCGCCCAGGCGATTGCGATTTTCGCCGAGATCAATGTACAGCAGTACTGTGTCGCCAAGGTCGGAGCGCAACTCTGGCGTTAGTGTTTTGCGAACATCGGAGACCGGGGCAAAAGCAGAAATAACCAGTGACAATGGTGATGTCACCGACTTCTCCTGTCCCTGTTCCTCCCAGGTCGTGCGCATGGACATGGAGTCCTTGCCGACCGGAATCGAAATGCCCAGTTTTGGACAGAGCTCTTCACCGATTGCTTGTACCGTGCGGAACAGTTTTTCGTCCTCACCAGGATGGCCTGCGGCACACATCCAGTTAGCGGATAACCTGACGTCAGCAAGCCGGTCAATGGCCGCTGCCGCAATATTGGTGATCGCCTCCCCAATCGCCATGCGGCCCGATGCCGGGGCATCCAGCAACGCAACCGGTGAACGTTCACCCATCGCCATCGCCTCACCACAGTAGCTATCGTAACTGACGGTGGTCACCGCACAATCGGCGACAGGCACCTGGCAAGGCCCCACCATCTGATCTCTGACAACCATGCCGGTAACACTGCGATCACCGATAGTGATAAGAAAGCTTTTACTGGCCACGGCCGGATGGGTAAGCACGCGATCAATGGCATCATCCAGCGCGATATCCGAGCGCTCAATGGGTGTCTTTGTAGCCGTCAGTCTCTCTGCTGTACGGTGCATTTTCGGCGGTTTGCCGAACAGCACAGACATGGGAAGATCCACGGGCCTGGCGGAAAAATGCCTGTCGTTCAGCAGCAAATGCCTTTCGGAAGTGGCTTCGCCAACCACCGCGTAGGGGCAGCGTTCGCGCTGGCAAATTGCTTCAAAATCCGCCAGTTGCTCAGGTCTTACGGCGAGCACATAACGTTCCTGAGCTTCATTGCACCAGACTGCCAACGGTGACATGCCGGGTTCATCATTGGGCACATCGCGCAGTTCAAATCTGCCGCCGCAACCACCATCTTTTACCAACTCGGGGAAGGCATTGGACAGGCCGCCGGCGCCCACATCGTGGATAAAGGCGATGGGGTTACCATTACCCCGCTGCCAGCACTGATCGATCACCTCCTGACAGCGGCGTTCAATTTCGGGGTTCTGCCGCTGTACCGAGGCAAAATCAAGATCCTCGGCACTACTGCCGGAACTCATTGATGAGGCGGCACCGCCACCGAGACCAATCAACATTGCCGGTCCGCCCAGCACAATCAGTTTGCAGCCGCTTTCAAAGGGCTTCTTTTCAATGTGTTCTTCACGAATGTTGCCGTAACCGCCAGCGATCATAATGGGTTTGTGATAGCCGCGGCGTTCGCCATTAAAGTCCTGCTCGAATGTGCGGAAGTAGCCACAGAGATTGGGTCGACCATATTCATTATTGAATGCCGCCCCGCCAATAGGCCCCTCAAGCATGATCTCCAGGGCACTGCTGATCCGGTCAGGTTTTCCGTAATCCGATTCCCATGGGCATTCAAAACCGGGAATATAGAGATTGGAAACTGAAAAGCCGGTAAGACCCACTTTTGGTTTTGACCCTCTACCCACTGCCCCTTCATCGCGTATCTCACCTCCGGCACCCGTACCGGCACCGGCAAAGGGGGCAATTGCCGTCGGGTGGTTATGGGTTTCAACCTTCATCAGGAGATGAACAGGCTCTTGCGTGAATTGATAGATTTTGCTGTCCGGGTCCGGGAAAAACCGGCCAGCATGACTGCCGGCGATCACAGAGGCATTATCTGAATAAGCGGACAACACGCCTGCACCACTTTTTTCAAACGTATTTTTGATCATGGCAAACAGGGATTTTTCCTGCTTCTGACCGTCGATTGTCCAGGAGGCGTTGAATATTTTATGGCGGCAATGCTCTGAATTGGCCTGGGCAAACATCATTAATTCCACATCGGTGGGGTCCCTTTGCAGCTCATTGAAACAGTTCACCAGATAATCGATTTCATCATCCGCAAGGGCCAGCCCCAATGAGACATTAGCCCGGGATAGCGCCTGCCGTCCCTCTGCGAGCAGGGGCACCGTGATCATGGGTGCCGGTTGCTGGTGCTGAAACAGGCTCTCTGCCCTTTCCTGGTCAAAATAGACCATTTCCACCATGCGATCGTGGAGGGCATCGGCCAGCGCTATTTTGGAGTCTTGATGAATATCGCCCCTCAAATAGTAGGCAATGCCGCGCTCTATCCGCTCGACTGATGTCACGCCGGCGTTGCGGAGGATGTCTGTGGCCTTGCTGGACCAAGGAGAGATGGTTCCGGCACGGGGCGTCACCAGCATCAGCATGCCGTCGTTATTTTCAGGGAGGATTTTCGGGCCGTATTCCAGTAATGACGTCAGTGTCAGATACTCGGTTTCGCTCAGGGGCGAGACCAGATCCACGAAATGTCTGTATTCAGCGTAAACGGATTCCACAGCGGGATCGACTGACTGAAGAGACGCCAGTAACTGTCGCTGCCTGAAACTGGAAAGTACGGGGTTTCCGGGAAAAATCTGCATCTTAGGGTAACTCGTATGGGGCCATTCCGAAGGGGCGACATTGTACTGGAATTGCCCTCTGAGCGTCATCGGGAGATTCCGACCCGGCATGTGCACAGAAAACGGTTGAACCCTGAGACCTCTCTCACTAACCTAGGCCCCGCATTAAGCTATTATCACAAACGCATGGACGTGTTATCCGCAGGGTTGTTCTTTATCTATAGCAACAATATTCACCGGGCCAGGGGCTTTCCGAGAATGCGTGACACATTGGGTGTATAGGTGCTGGGTTTCTACTTCCATCTGAAAAAAGCCACAAAACGCATCCTGTATAGCCTACTGCTCTTTTTGTTTGCCCTGACACTTTCCACCAGCCGCGCACCCACTCAACTGGAAGAGGTGATTAATCGGGGAGAATTGCGTGTTATCACCCTGATGGGCTCGACCACCTATTTTCAAAATGCCAAGGGCGAAGGCGGCTTTGAGTACTGGCTTGCCAGTGCTTTTGCCGCGTCTCTCGGTGTTGAGCTCAAGATAACTCCCAGGGAATCCGTCAGTGGCGCGATCGTTGCTATCGGCGGCCCATTGGGCGATATGGCCGCAGCGGGATTAACGGTGACACCCCAGCGTCAGAAAGTGCTTCGTTTCAGCGAGCCCTACTATGAAGTTACCCAAAAGCTGATCTATCGAAATGGATCAAGGCGACCCCGCGATATAGAGGATCTGGCCGGTGGCCAGCTGCTGGTCATTCCCCAGAGCTCTCACAGCGAACGACTGGAAGAACTCAAAAATGATGAATACCCGTCACTCGAATGGCGGGAGGCATCTGGTCTGGAAATGCTGGATTTGATGGCCATGGTAGATTCCGGTGAAGTGGAGTACGCCATTGTGGATTCAATCTCCTTTCAGGTGGACAGGGGCATTTATCCCCGAGCTCGAGGCGCTTTTGATATTTCTGAACCACAGCCAATCGCCTGGGCTTTTCCCCGTCACGGCGACGATAGCCTGGTGGAAGCAGCAAACCGTTTTCTGGAGGGATATGAGGCATCGGGAGAGCTGGATCGATTAAAAAAACGCTCGCTGATTCAGACCAACGAATTTAATTTTGCGGGATCCCAGCTCTTCATGAAACGCGTCAGTAGTCGACTGCCCGATTATCAGGAAATGTTTCGGGAGGTAGCACAAAAATACGGCCTTGAGTGGCAACTCCTGGCAGCCATCGCCTATCAGGAGTCGCATTGGGATCACAAGGCAACATCCCCGACAGGGGTTCGTGGATTGATGATGCTCACCCTGCCGACAGCTAAAGAAATGGGAGTAAAAAATCGCCTTGACCCCAGACAGAGCCTTGATGGCGGCACCCGATATTTCCTCCAGACCAAATCTCGTATTCCCGACGATATCACTGAGCCAGACCGCACCTGGTTTGCCATGGCGGGTTACAACATCGGTCTCGGTCACCTTGAAGATGCAAGGGTGCTAACCGAGCGGGCGGGCAGAAACCCCCACCTGTGGAACGATGTCAAAGAGTTCCTGCCACTGTTACAACAGAAAAAATATTACAGCACAGTTAAGTACGGCTATGCACGGGGCTACGAGCCCGTCAGCTATGTCAGAAACGTGCGTCATTTCCGGACCATACTCAACTGGCACACACTGGATGAGAAACGTCGACTGGAGAGGGAAAATCGCCTTGAACTGCCAAACTCCAGCGACTGGAATACCGGCTCCATGTTGTCGCTGTAACGGTCAGGAAGACGCTACAACCCGGACTGTTTGCGACGCTGACGAAAGAACTGGCTGACCAGCTCTCCGCATTGCTCGGCCAACAGGCCGCCGATGACCTCAATACGATGATTGAAATGCGTCTGTTCGGTTAATTGCAACTGACTGACCACTGCACCGGCACGGGGTTCTGAAGCAC
>DDNV01000053.1:608-11952 GCA_002341315.1 Cellvibrionales bacterium UBA2511 | reverse complement strand
CCGGCACGGGGTTCTGAAGCACCGTAGACCAGGCGACTAATTCTGGCGTGAATCATTGCTCCAACGCACATGGTACATGGCTCAATGGTGACATAGAGCGTCGTATCGGGAAGACGATAGTTGCTGACAGATCTTGCCGCATCGCGGAGGGCGACAATTTCAGCGTGGGCAGTGGGGTCACAATCGCCTATCGAGCAATTCCAGCCGCGGCCGATCACTGAACCGTTGCGTACCAACAGCGCTCCAACTGGCACCTCACCGACAGCCCCAGCCTGCTTTGCCAGCGACATAGCTTCCAGCATCCACTGCCTGTCCTGTGGTTTGTAGCCTTTGCTGATCATTACAGGTCCTCGCTGACATGAATCATTTCACCACATCCATTTCACTGCCCTGCCGGTCCACCGTATCCTGTAAAAAGTCGTCGAGCTTTTCGACGCGTTCTACTTCCCGCTGATAAATGGCTGCCGGTTGCTCAGCGGAGACAGACGTTTTTTTGCCGCCGATCAACACCACATAAAGTACGCCAACTAGAACTAATGCCAATAACAGGAATTTCATCCACTGACCCCCTACTCTGTTTTGCGTTTCCGAGCCAATTGGCTGCCCCTGATTACCTGCATAATACAGCAGACAAACAAACTGCAATTCTTTATCCCTCTGGATGCGCCTTCAACAGGTTTGCCTATGATACGCTGGTGATTGGTCCTGTCGGCAGACAACTCCTAACCGTTTGTGAAGATACCGAAAGCGGCCGGCTGGCAGCTGAGTGAAGCCAGAACATTGCATTACCGGGAACCGGTTATAACTGAGAAAACGAAAATGCAAGACACATACCAGAAACTGAAACAGCCACCCTGGTTAAAAAACAGCCATGGAGAGAGTCGTCGTGTCGGTGTCGAGCTCGAGATCAGCGGGCTTGATCTCGATGCGCTGGCTGGCAGTGTGTCGGACATCCTTGGGCTTGATATAGAAACCAAAGGGCGTTACGAACGTCTCCTCACGGGCGATCCAGATGGAGACTGGCTGGTGGAGCTCGATTTCGATCTGCTCAAACGACTCGGGCGGGAGCCTCGCTCCGGTGATTCTTTGAGCGGCCAGCTGGAAGAGACCACCGAGGAATTATTGGCCTGGGCTGCCCAATCGCTGGTGCCACACGAGATTGTGAGTCCACCGTTGCCACTGGCCCGGCTTGGCGAAGTCGAGGATCTCATCACACGGCTGCGCGAAAGGGGTGCCAAGGGCACATCGGACCGCGCCACCAACGCTTTTGGCATGCAATTCAACCCTGAACTGCCGAGTCTCGAACCGAGGCTTATTACCGCTTGCCTGAAAGCTTTTCTCTGCCTTTACGACTGGTTATACGTTCGCGCTGACATCGACCTTGCCCGCCGTGTCACCAGTTATGTCGACCCTTTCCCTGCCAACTACGTTAAAAAAGTCATCGCAGCGGATTACTGGCCCGATATTTCAACCCTGATTGACGACTACCTCGCCGATAATCCGACGCGTAACCGTGCACTCGATATGCTGCCGCTATTCATGTTTCTGGACGAAGATCGTGTCCGTGCAAAGGCCGACGACGCCCTGATCAAGGCACGCCCCACCTTTCACTACCGCCTGCCGGATTGCGAAATCGACAAGCCCGACTGGGGGCTTTATGTGTCGTGGAACGACTGGGTCGAGGTAGAGCGCCTCGCGGCGGATGAAGCCCGCCTGCAACGCTGCTGTGCAGCGTATCTGCAATATCTCAACAGCCCGCTCAAGCGTCTTTTCAGTAACTGGGCAACCACGGTGGAGAACAGGTGGCTCGACCAGTAATTGCCATTACGGGACCCCAGCGTGGGGCGATTGGTCCACGGTTGCTGGTGGCAATGGCGATCCGCCTTTATGGCGGGAATCCGCTACAACTCCGTCCGGGTGATGAACAGCGTGACCTTGAGTATCACGGTGTCGTTGTGACCGGCGGCCATGATGTCGAACCGGTACTTTACGCAGCGGAACCTGAGATTGAACCCAACTACGACACCGCTCGCGATGCGCTGGAAATCGCAGTGATCAACGATGCGCTCGAGCGAAAGCTACCCTTGCTGGGTATTTGTCGGGGCAACCAATTACTGAATATTTGCCGGGGCGGATCACTGCACCAGGAATTGCGCTCCCGGCGTAGGCAAACTTCCAACCGGTGGACCATCCTGCCCATCAAGACACTGTGTATTACCGCTGAACCGGAAACAGGGAGCAGTGTGCTGGCCACACTGTTTGAGCGTGGTCGTTCACGGATCAACAGTCTGCACAATCAGGGTATCGACCGTGTTGGTGACGGTCTTGTGGTAACCGGTCGCGACCTTGATGGCATCGTCCAGGCCATTGAAGACACTTCCCGGGATTTTTTGCTGGGTGTGCAATGGCACCCTGAATTCTTGTTATATATGCGTCGTCAGCGCGCCCTGTTCAAGGAAGTTGTCAGGCATGCAAAAACACATAAAGAATACTTTGGCGGACTGAAATATTGATAAGGCGATGGATCTATAGAGCTGAACAACTGTTTATCGGCTATCAACAGGTTTCCTTCCGTTTTGACAGAGTCTTCCGGGTGACTGCCCTATCTCAGTGCAGGTAATTGCCAGCTATGTTAAGTTCATCACCGCGCTATTTCTTTGCTCTACGCTGTTTGGATTATTCACCATGAACAAGCGTCCCGGTTGGGTTTTTTATACATCGTTAATACTGCTGACAGCTTTTGTCGGCCTGGGGGCTGTCAATCCCGAGCAGTTGTCGGCATGGGCTGGCATTGGGCTGAAGTTTACAACCGAGCATTTTGGCTGGCTGTATCTGTTTGCCACGAGTGGGTTTCTGCTGTTCTGCATCAGTATTGCTGTAAGCGATTATGGCCATATTAGGTTGGGGGCTGACGGCGAAGCAGCGGAATTCCCCTATTTCACCTGGCTGGGGATGATTTTTTCTGCTGGCATGGGTGTGGGATTGGTCTTCTGGGCAGTGGCAGAGCCCATGAGCCACTTTGTCAGTCCGCCTTTCGGCGAGGCCGAGCCTCGTAGTCCCCAGGCAGCGGGGGCTGCGATGCGCTACGCGCTGTTTCATTGGGGTTTTCACCAGTGGGCCAATTTTGCGTTGGTCGGGTTATCCATTGCCTATGTACGCTTCCGGATGCAGCGCCCGGGGCTGATCAGTGAGACTTTTCGACCCCTGTTGGGTGACAGGGTGGATGGTGCCCGCGGCCATCTGATCAACATTCTGGCGGTGGTTTCGACGGTATTTGGTGTGGCTACCACGCTGGGGCTGGGTGTTATTCAGATTAACAGTGGGCTGGTGTCAGTGAGCGATGTGCCTTTTGGTGCCAGCCAGCAGCTGATGATTCTGGCTGGTATCTCAATGATTTTTCTGGTGTGTGCGCTGGCGCCGCTGGAGAGTGGCGTGCGTTACATCAGTGATTTAAATATGTTGCTGGCGGGTGCGCTACTGGTGTTTGTGTTTTTTGCCGGTCCCACCGATTTCATTACCGCCGCGATGACCAACGCTATCGGTGATTATTTTGGCAATATTATGGGCATGAGTTTGGTGATGACTCCCTATACCGGCGATGACTGGGTAGAGCGCTGGACGATTTTTTACTGGGCCTGGGGCCTCTCCTGGGCGCCATTTGTGGGAAGTTTTATTGCACGTATTTCCCGCGGTCGAACCATCCGCGAATTTGTCATGGGTGTGATCGGCATGCCGGTACTGCTGAGTGTGCTGTGGTTTTCGACCTTTGGTGGCTCGGCGCTTTATTTTGAACTATTTGAGGGTGCAGCCTTGGGCGATGCAGTAGTGCAAGAGATGAGCTCTGCCCTGTTTGCCACCCTGGCACTTCTGCCGGGAGCAGAGATTGTCAGTATTCTGATGCTGGTGCTGATTATCCTGTTTGTGATTACTTCGGCCAATTCCGCCACCTTTGTGCTGGGTATGTTTACCAGTAAGGGTGTGCTCACGCCCAGCCGCTGGTCGCGCGTGACCTGGGGTGTGATTCAGGTACTGGTGGCTGGTGTATTGCTACTCAGTGGTGGACTGGCAGCGCTTCAGACCATCTCTATCGTGGCGGCCTTTCCATTTATGATTCTGATGATTTTTATGGCCTCTTCATTGCTCCGATCCCTGCGTACTGAGCGTCGCCAGCGGGAGTTACACGAAGCCATGACCCGCGAGCGGTTACTGCGGCTACTGGACAGCAGTGATCACCTGGGAGAGCCGGAGCGACCGACAGAATTTGATGAACTGCGGGAAGAACTAATAGAACAGGTCAGTCGAGAGGAACCCTCTCGATCGGAGTAAACACTATCTGACGGCAGCGTTCCGCCATTCATGTGCATCGAATCCAGTGCGGGTTCCTGTTGTGGTTGGTTTGCCTGACCGGTCGTCTGATCGCCGCTCTGCTGGGCCGGAGCTCGGCGATAAGCGTATTCACGGTCCTTACGGCTGCGAGGACACTGGCTCGGTCAGGTTTGCGGCGGCGCTGGTTGATGTCCGGTGAACTGCTTTTGGGCAGTTGCCTTCATCCTTCTTCCTCAGGCGCTACCTTCCAGTGTTCGGGCCCCTTGTGTAGTGGGCAAGTCTACCTAGAAACCTTAGGAACAAAACCACGTTCAACAATCAAGATGGGCTTTCAAAAGTAGCGCCGCTGCGTATCTGCAAGAGCTCGGCATACCATATCTATTATTGTCCCCGACAGATCACCGGATGTAATCAGTGCTTGAGGGGGAGATGCTTCAGCAGGTCAGTAATGGCGACTGGCAATGGCGGTTTCTTCCCTCTCGCTTGGCACGGTACAACGCATCATCGGCCTGCTTTAACAGGGCGTCTGCTTCGGGTATATGTGTCGTTCCTATGGCGGGTATCAGTGTCGCTCCTCCCGTGCTCACAGTAATCGCTGCCTCCAGATTATCCAGTTTACTAACTAGCCGGGAGAGGCGCTTTGCCACGGTATAACAACCAGCTTCATCAGTATGTGGCAGCAGGAGCAAGAACTCCTCACCGCCTAGCCGTATAACAGTGTCCGTTATCCGAGCCACCTGCTTGAGAGCAATAGCCAGTTTCCGGAGTGCCACATCCCCCGCGGGATGACCGTACGTATCGTTATAATGTTTAAAGTGATCAAGATCCACGATCACCAACGACAGCGGCTCCCCAGTTCGCGAACTACGCTGTAACTCTTCCTGCATCCGCTTATCCAGTGCACGTCGATTACCAAGTTGAGTCAGTGGGTCCGTAGCGGACAACAGCTTTAGTTTTCGATTCACTGACTCCAACTCTTTTTGACGGCAGAGCAACTCCGCTTCTGCGTGCTTCTGGGCCGTGATTTCTTGAATCTGTGAAACAAAATACTCTGGATTGTCTTGCTCGTCACGAACCACTGAAACACTCAGAAGGACCCAAATCTCACGCCCATCCTTATGAAAATACCGCTTCTCCATCCGATATGTGTCACGCTCACCCGCCAGTATTTCACACAGAAGCTTCAAGTCTGTATCCAGGTCATCCGGATGAGTGATGGCCTGAAAATCAATAGCCAACAATTCGGTTGCCGTATAACCTAAAATTTTGCTAATCGCACGATTGACCCTTAACCAGCGGCCCTCAGGGCTCACCAAAGCCATCCCGATCGGGGCATATTCGAACGCACTCTCAAACAGCCTGATGTTGTCACGCAACCGTTTGACAGCTTCCCGTCTCTCACGATCGACCTGATGCTGCTCAATGACCTGACCGATTCGCCCAGTCATGAGTTCAATGAGTTCTATATCAATGTCATCAAAAGGGTGCTCTCGGACTTCTGGCGCTGTGAAATTCAGGGTGCCATGAATTCCTCCATTAACGTGAATAGGCGTGGCAAGGTAAGCCTCCAGTTGCATCTGTCGGTAAGCCGGATGGCCGTAGAAAGCAACATCCTCTGCTGCATGGGTGACCGCCATGGTCGAGTCTTTGCTGACGACTACCGAGCAATAGGTCTCACCGAGTGGCAGGGTATCTCCGGTGATCAAGCCCGTGGTACCGGGTTCAATAGCAAGAATCGTATATTGATCACCGCGGATTCGACTGACAATACCCGTCGGCATATCGAATAAGCGCATCGCCGTTTTAAGATAATCAGCGTAGAGCTCGCTGTAGGAATGATATCGGCTCAAGCTGAGCCGGTGAAATTCACGAAAATGGTCTGCCCGCCTGGCAAACCTACTGGTGTTTAAATCCGTCATAAATGGGAGTTGATCCTGACTGATGACAGGCGGCTTGCTTCTGAGGCATAGCGCACAAGTAGTTTGTTATTATCTCAATTACTATTAACCGGCACAAACATGTCTGGTTTGTAGAATAACGGAGGTTCAAGTTGGCTGGTTTCCCGATTTATTTACCCTGAGGACGAGATAACACCCCAGATTGCCCAGATTATTCTGTTCCGCTCTACATCTGGCCGTTAACCTGAACCTGCGATCAAGCTGATAAGCACTCTCCAAACCCGGTTCATACCGAGTCGGGGAAAACAAACACGCTGTTGAGGCGAAGGATATCTACCAATACCAGGGAGCTAAAAACCTGATGATCGTTCCCACATATCAGCACATAAAACAGCTGATTTTTTATATTAAACCAGCAATATGTCTGCTCGGTATTTATAGTTGACCAAAGGCGTCTTTGGCCCATTCGATACTTTTCAAATACAGGCTGCCAAGTTCTTCCGGGCTTAGGCAGGTTAAGTTTTCATGTGCCAATTCCCAGCGTTCATAAGAGAGAACATCATTAAGGATATCTCCAGCAGGACCTTCCTGGAAAAGAATCGCCTGTCGCATTTGCTCACCAATTGGCATCTGCTCCAATGCTTCCGCCAGGGGGATATCCAACATACTATCAAGAGAAGACAACATTCCTATCAGAAATAGATTTCCCGCCTGCTCTCCGCACTGAAGCGCAGTCAATTCGCACATTTTTCCCCGGATCAGCGCTTGCTGGAAACTGGCACCGGGCTTGCCTGACAATGTAGCTAATGTCAAAACGTTGACCCAACGTCTTACTTCGTTCAGGCCCAGATAAGATACAGCGTGTGTTATGGACTCCATTTTATTTCGCAGGCCAAAAAATGCGGAATTAATATAACGAAGCAATTTATAACTTAAACCAGCATCTTGAGAAACGATTGAGGCAAGCTCCGAAAAAGTAACATCAGGGTCATTTACCAGTGTTAACAGCTTCACCGCAGCGAGATGATTAACGCCTACTCGCCGGCCTTTAACAGTATTTGGCTTACTGAAGAAAAAGCCCTGAAACAGCTCACAACCTGCATCACGAAACAACTCAAACATCTCATGAGTTTCAACCTTCTCGGCCAAAATGGTCAGGTTGTACGGTTTGAGCTCTTTAATTAGATCCAGAGTTTCCTGTAGTGGGTTGGCTAGCACATCGAGTTTCACAATATGAGCGAACTCCAGAAGTGGGCGCCATTCTGAACTCATCTGGAAGTCATCCAATGCAAGGGTGTACCCTTCGTTAGAAAGCTCTTTAAGCGCGCTGATTATTCGCAAATCAACTGCCACACTTTCCAGAACCTCGATAACGATGCGATCCTTGGGTAAATAAAGTGGTATTTTTTCCAACAGATTTTGGGCGGTAAAATTAATAAATGCTTTTGAGTTACCAACTACGTTATTAAGTCCGATTTCAAGAATAGTGTCCGTAATTATCTGATTGGTGGCCTCGCTTGAACCATCCTTGCTGCTCAGGTCAAAATCCTGACCTCTGAACAAAAGCTCATAGGCGTGAATTGACATGTTTGAATCAAGAATTTCCTGACGTCCGACAACTATATTTGTCATCTACTGTTTCCTGTTTTCTCATGATTTTACTATCCATTTTTTAAAATACCTACTTTTAAAATGGCCAATCCCGAGACTGAGTTATGAAGATTTTGGCAAACGTAAAATGACAAAAAATAAATGCCTTTTTATTCAGGTCCACATGCAACTTTGTTGTTAATGGCCACCACTTCAACACTCCCTGCTTCCACAACAATAATCCGAGGTCTCTTTGGTGAAACAGTTGATCTTGTAGGTCAATCGCCTGTATAGGATGCCATATGTACAATCTATGCTGGTTGCCACTTAGCACTAGTTAGCATCCATCTTATTTTGCTAGGCTGATTCAGGCAGTGATAATGTATGTTGATCAGTTTTTCTGGCATTTCAATCAGGGTAAAAAACCAGTGCAGATCGTAACGATTACTCCTATTTATACTTCACGGCGGCTGCAATCGGGCATGGATCGGCGCTCGCGGGACTACCGGTCTATGCTGTCGGGAATGCCAGCAGATAATGAGAAGCAATGTGCCCTAACCGCCACCTGAGAACCAAAACGTGAATACATTCCCAGTACGTCATCATTTCGTCGTTATCCTCATTCTAGGGGCATTCACGATCCCAGGGCTGTCCTGAGAGTTCTTTTCAACCACTGGCCAAGGTTACGCCATGACAATGAATGTATCACAGACCAAGGACGCCAACGGCCGGGGCTGGGCAATAGTGATCTACGGGCTGCTGCTGGGCAGCATCATGACAGTGGTGACGGCTCCGGTAGCTGCAATTCTGGCCCATTGGCGATGTCCCGGCAGCGCCCCCTGGGTGGCCAGCCATCTCCACTTTCAGGCGCGGACGTTCTGGATCGGCCTGATGGCCTGTGCGCTGGCTTTCGCTTCCTGGCAGGGACTCGGCTACCTGGGTGCACCTCCGGTTACTGCCTGGATTTTCGGGTATCTGTTCTTTACTGCCCTGTTGATCTGGCTGGTGGGGCGCTGCGCCATTGGCATTCACCGGCTAACCGCCAATCTGCCAATGGATGCTCCAAACAGCCCGCTCTTTGGCCTGCACTCATCCAAGAAGTGATCAGCGCGAAGTAACCCGCCGATAGATGGCGGGCAAAGCCTGGGGCAGATGTTCGGGCCGACTCACCATAGCCCAACCTCCTCGACCGAACAGACGGGGCAGATAGGCCTCCGCCTCTCTGTCCACAGTGACGGCGAACACCTGCACCTCCCGGTGCCGGGCGTCCAGAATCGCCCTGCGGGTATCCTCAATAGCATAACGGCCTTCGTAATAGTCTGTGTCATTGGGCTTGCCGTCGCTGAGCATCAGCAAGAGTCGGTGCCGCTGGGGGCGCTGTGCCAGAAGTTCTGTGCAATGACGAATGGCTGGCCCCATACGGGTATAGTGGCCCGGCTGCAGAGCCTGGATTCGTCGCTCCACCCGCTCCTCCATGACCTCGTCAAAGGACTTTAGGGTGCTCACCCAGACCTGCTCTCGTCGCCGGGAAGTAAAACAGTGGATGGCGTAGTCGTCGCCGGACAGGGCAAGGCCGTGGGCCAGAGCCAACAGTGCCTCCCTGGCCACATCGATCACCCGCCGGTCCTCCAGCCAGGCATCCGTGGACAGGGAGACATCCACCAGAATATCCACCGCCAGATCCCGGGTACGTGGCAGTGAAGCGAGGTAAAGACCGTCACTGGCTGTGCCGGTGGCCGCCAAGTCGCAGTGGGCGCGGACGACAGCATCCATATCCAGCTCCGTCCCCTCCAATTGGCCTCGCAGCACCTCACGGCCCGGGCGCAGCGCCTCAAACTGGCGCCGCACACTCAGGATCCTGCGCCGGGTCGCTTCGTCCTGTGGCATGATCTGCTCTGCCTCACGGTAGGGCTCGACAAGCACCTGGCAGTGCTCCGGTAGGTAACGACCTTTGCGGTAGTCCCACTCCGGGTATCGGTATATTCCCGACAGCGGAGCACCGGCGGCAGCGTCTGGAGGCAGGTCCAGCTCCATCCTGATTTTGGCGGCGGCTTTTTTGCGGTGGGGACTGACGGTGATCTCATCCAGCTGTTCGGCGGACTTGTGAGCATCCTCGTCCTCCTCATCGTCCACCAGACGATTCAGGTTCACCATCTCGGCGATGGAAAGCATTTTCTCGAAGCGGTTGAACACCAGCGGATCGTCCCGCTCACTCTCCGTTTGACGGCGACGGCTGGCCTTGCGACGCCCCTCTGGCCCCGTCTGAGTGGCACTGTCGTCAGCAACGTCTTCCTGTTCCCCATGCGCGCGGGGCACTGTTCCCATCATCACGGCTTCTCCCCAAAGGGGTACTGGCAACGGCGGTCGGTAGCCTTTCGGTGCATGCCACTCGTCCGGCGGCCTATCGTCGAGAACAGCAGAATAGAGATCTTTGGCAACCCCGCCCAGCGGCATCGAGTCGCCAAGCAATCGACGGATCACTGCCTCCAGTGCTGCCTCCATACGCGGCAGCTTCCGCCTGGGGCGAAGCGCCAGTAGAGCTGAGCACAGTCGGTCATGGCGAGTGCCCAGGCCCGGATAATATGCGAGCACCGTAGTACTGCTGCGCCGCACTTCCCGGAGGGCGAGGATATCCCGGCGCAATAAGTCCGGCTCAGACGGAAGTGACCGGGCACAAGCCAGGTAAGCAGCCAGCCAGAAATACAGATCACGATTGAGGTCCCGGTCGGGAAGCAGGTCGATGTGTGGCGGCAACAACAGATGTTGTTCGTCCACCCGAGCCAGATCCAGGAGCTCTTCGTCGAACCCCAGGCGCTGCCGCCAGCGGAGTCGATGTCCGGACGTCCGGGCAGATATGACGCTGAGCTCAAGACCCGGGTCTCCACCGCTAAGGCGAAAAAAAACCGCCAGACTCTTCTCCAGCTCCCGGAACCTGACCATTGCCTCCGGATAATGGGGATAACTGGCTGCCCGGGAAGCCCAGCGGTGCCAGCGTTGCCCTACCCACTCTTCCAGCTCCAGAAACTCCAGCAGACCTCGACGGCTCATCATTCATTGCCGAAGGTGGCGCGGATGGCCTCAAGCAACCCGTCCTGAATATCAAGGTCATCGCTCAGTGGTTCCACCAGGGTGGCACGGGCCGCCTGCAGTGTCGGCATTCCGGCCGCCATCAGTGTGGCGCAGTAGATCAGCAGGCGGGTAGAAACAGTCTCTTCCAGATCCTGCCCTTTTAGCGTCCGCAGGCGGACCGCCAGATTCACCAGTGCCGTGCACTGATCGGCCGCCAAACCACTCTCCCTAGCAACGATATCCCGCTCCAGGACGGGCGGTGGAAAATCAAAACTGAGTGCGACAAAGCGCTGACGGGTACTGGGCTTGAGGGATTTTAGAATATGCTGATAGCCGGGATTATAGGACACCACCAGCATGAAATCCGGAGGTGCCTGCAACAGTTCACCCGTGCGTTCCAGAGGCAGCGCACGGCGGTCGTCCGTCAGCGGATGCAGAACCACGGTGACATCCTTGCGCGC
>DDNV01000053.1:0-411 GCA_002341315.1 Cellvibrionales bacterium UBA2511 | reverse complement strand
ACCACCTCATCCAGATAGCAGATACCGCCTTCCCGGACGGCCCGGGTCAGGGGACCATCCACCCACTGGGTCTCGCCACCACGCAGCAGATAGCGACCGGTGAGATCTGCAGCAGTCAGGTCGTCGTGACAGGACACGGTAAACAAAGGCCTGTTTAGTTTGGCCGCCATATGGTGGACGAACCGGGTCTTGCCGCAACCCGTGGGCCCCTTCAGTAACAGCGGCAACCGGTGCTCCCAGGCGTGACGAAACAACTCACACTCGTCTCCAACGGGGCGATAGAAGGGTAGATTCCCACCGGAATGGGAAACAGATTCAGCAGAGTCGGACATGTTTTTTCCCGATTGATAACGACGTCACCACCGACAGGCAATAGCGCCTTTCAAGGCTGCTATTGTATTCAGACGGGTT
>DDNV01000067.1:801-5050 GCA_002341315.1 Cellvibrionales bacterium UBA2511 | reverse complement strand
GCGGCATTGATGATGGCCATGCGAGGGCTGTCAAAAAATTATCAACCGACTCAGCATGAAGAACTGCAAATCTGGCGCGAAGCTACCACGATTTTCATGACATCTGGCCATGGCGGTTGCCATCCGATCGGTCTGGCTTTGGCCGCCACACACCGGAATTATCCAGTGGAGGTCTGGATTAACAAGGAAACCACTTTGTTTGTTGATGGGGTGAGGGGAGAAAATAAAAAACGGGTGTTGGAGCTTGTCCATCAGGATTTTGTTCTGCAGGCAAAAAAAGAAAAAATAAAAGTCCGGTATAGAGACTTTCATCACTCTCATCTGATCAGCGAATTCAAGAAAGGCAACATACCGATTATTCTGATCAGTACCTATCGGCTCGACGGTAGAAAAGCCCCCCATTGGGTGACCATGAGCGGGTATGATGAGGATTGTTTATATGTGCACGATTCTGATCCGGATCCCGATGAGCAGAGTGCCAGTGGTCTTGACAGTCAACACTTACCCATTGCCCATGAAGATTTCCTGAAAATGTCCCGGTTTGGCAGAAATCTTATCCGAACGGCTGTTATTCTTAAAAGATGTGTTTTCTAGGGAATATCTCCCCCCTTTAAGTAAGTCGGATATCGGCAATGTCTTATCGCCGTGCCCATCACGTAATAGTGAGCCTGGGCATAATACCCCCGTTTAATAACTGTTTTAGACTGAGCATGGTCTACGCTGATCCAGTGCTGATTTACTCGTTGTTGGAGAACCCGCCCGTGTATATATCAATACCTAGTAAAAGATGGGCGCTTGCCCTGATTAACAATTGATAATCTTCGATAGGGTTATACTGTTCTCATTAGTGGCATAAAAGTATGGACATTTTAAAGATCTTTGTTATTTTGGTTGCCATTTAAGTTTAATAGAATTACCAATAACCCTATATTTATTAAGGTTTTATAATTTAAACGCTCCATCATTTTCGGCAAAATCTAAGATGGTACGGAAACTGAGAGGCTAGAGAATCACATGCAGCAAGCTTCCATTCAACACAAGATTCTAGTTGTAGATAACGAGGCCTTTGTGGTCGAAGAGCTGGTCGAGTTTCTTCATAATCAAGGGTTCTCGTGCTTGGGCTGTACCAGCCCGCAGGAGGCATTGACCTGTTTCATAGAGAACCCTGAAATCGACATCGTACTCAGCGATTTTCGCATGCCTCAGCTCAATGGCGTGCAGCTGGTAGAACAGCTCCGTCTCGAAGCAAATCCTGGACGGGTTTTCGAGGCAATAATTTTTACCGGTAATGCAGAAACGAATGATGTGATCGCTGCCTTGAGGGCCGATGTGGCAGATTATTATCAAAAGCCATTGGATTTAAAGCAGCTGTTGCTGGGTCTTGACCGTGTCATTGCCCGTATCGAAAAACGTGGGGCAGAGTCAAAGATAAAAACCTTAAGCCAGAACCTCCGAATGCTTTCAAGTTCATTGAGTGAAATATGCAATGGTACCGCCCTCGTCGACCCGGATACCCGGGTCGCAGTCGGGGTAGACGATAAAGGCAGAAGTCAGTCTGACGATAACGATCCATCAGCAAAACTGTCCCCCAGGCAGCGAGATGTCGCTAAACTTCTTGCACAAGGACTGACAAACTACAGCATTGCCTGTGAGTTAGGCATTTCCGAAAATACAGTTAAAATATACGTTTCCCAGATTTTGCGTATCTTCAAACTGAGCAATCGGACTCAGCTTGCTTTGGTACTCGATAGTGGTCGCAGTCTGCAACCCGTTTAGGTTGTCGTTTTCCCTCAGCTACAGCTGAATGAGTGTGTGCCCCTTCAGAATTTGATTCCCGTCAGTTCCAGATAATGGCGATACGCTGTGTTCGCCAATTTGAATGATAGGGATGATAGCCCTCTCTTCTTTTTTCCCTGTGCGATTGTATTTTCGCCTTATACAAACAAGTAACAAATAGCGTGAATGGTTGCTGGTGATGACTTCTTTCGCCAGATAGCCGAAGCTGGGGTGACCATTTTGAGCGGGGAGTTGTTGCCATGGCAGGCCCGTATGGTTTGAGTTCTGGCAATTTCCGTCGTACCAGTTATCCGGCAACCAGCTGGATGTAATAGCTTGGGTAACTTGTTGACTGACGAGCTCGATATAGGTCTGTTCGTTAAGGCTGGGGTCAACTCTCAGTGCAGCGCGAGCGCCCTCAGCACTCAAATGTTTGAATGTGAATGTCAATAGCATTGGTAGAGTAAAAGAAATGATGGCATAGAGAACCGTGAAAAAAAGTAGGAAAAGAGCCGCAAACTCAATGGCGATAGCGCCTTTTTCCTGATGTTTCCTGTATGACGGAGAATAGTGTGCCCGTTTTTTCATTACCGTGGGTTTCTTAGTGTATTAGAGATGGAGCACCACAGGTGGCTGATTCCACTGTGACATCGGTTCGGCCTATTTCCAGCCCCAGGGTGTCTGCAAGGGTGTCTATTAACAGGTCGCTAATGTTATTGAGTATGGGCTTGAGTAGTTCGAGAACTGGTTTTAGTAAAAAACATAAGGTGCCAGAACAACTCACTGTTTGAGTACTTGAATCGGCAATACTGTTGCCGTCCTGATTCCGGCTCAGGTCAATGCCACCCGGTTTTTCTGTCAAAAATTTCACAAGGTTGTATTCGATACAGCTATTCCATGTCAACAGCACATTGAGCAGTCCACCGCAGGATCTGTAGCCATTACTCAACGTTGAAATACCCAGCAGATCCAACAGTCCTCCGGGTTTGGTGTAGGCGTTAAAAGCCTGTGAGAATGTCCCGTTATTCCAATAACTCACCGGACAGGTGGTGAGTAGACAACTGGTTGGAATACTGTTGACCAGCATCCAGTCCTCATCTATCAGTGGTGGCAATACCTGGTTGCCAGCACTGTCAGATTCATCGCTGCCATTCAAAATCAGAGCTGTTACTGCGTCAACGTTGTAAAAACCATTGTTTGTCGAAGCTTGCAGGTATTGGGTGGCCAGGTTTTTAAGCAACAGGGGCTGCCCAGCTTCCGAGTAAGTCAGGTTGTTATCGAGGGAAGCAGGTCGGCGGAACAGCCCGCTTAACAGATCAAGCAGCTCGCCAACGATGTTATCAACGGCGCTGCCCAACGACAGCGGGTTGACCTCAGTGGATTGGGTTTCGTGCAATTGGATACCCGTGAGTTGTTCCTGGGCATAAAATGGTGCGATTTCGGCTTTGCCTGTCAGTAGAGGGATGCCGAGTAAACGGATGAGTTCCTTATCGGATGAGGCTGTGAGGCAACTGTTTGCGGTTGACCATTTCAGATCATCTGGTACTTCGCCAATGCAGACGTTGAGCAGTGATGAATCCACCAGGATATCGACTTCCACGGGGTTCACGCTACAGTCAATATCGGTAAGTGTGCCCTGTGCAGTAACCAGGTCAATCCAAATGGGCAGGTGAATCTGCGTTCCCAGAACTGTATTGGTCAGCCATGAAAGGAGTCCGCCGATCAGGTGGTTGCTGTTGACGTCCAGGTAAAGGCGTATTTGTGCATTGTAGGCCTTCGTGCCTATCGGACCTATCCCGATGGACGGCGGTTCGATGATACCCAGTTCAACATCCAATAACCCCAACAAATTGAGGTCGGGAATGATCAGGGAGCGGCCTGCATAGCCTGCCAGTAGACTCGTGGCGATGAGGTCTCCGAGGTTAATTTGGGTGTCTATCACAGCCTCCAGCGGATGATCGCCGCTGGCGTTAAGTCGGATCAGAGCTGCTTCACTGCCACTGCCAAAAAGCTGCAAATTTGTATTGTCGAGTAGTGGGTCACTGAGGATGGCGTAGCCCAATACCGAAAGGCTTCCCTGTAATACACTATCGCCAACCAGATCTGTCGATAGATCGACAATGTCGCGAATACCCAGCAGCCCGACTTGTGTATTAACAAGTTCTACAAGACCTGCAGGGGAGAGCGCTTTGAGCTCATTAACACTGAGGTTTACACCCAGTGCTTCCAGCAGACCAGAGGTTGAAACACTGGTATTCGCCAGGCCATGGCTATCCAGCAGTGTGAGGTAGTCCACATCCAGCCCGATGGTCTGCAACAGTTGGCCCAGGAGTTTATTGTTGTGGAGACGCAGCAGTTGGGAGCCAACTGTGAAAGCGGCAACAGCGGGAGATCTTTGGGCTGCAGCCACGGCGGTTAGGGTAATGTGATTATCGATACCTTCACCCATCCACGATGCGGCCTGTAACACGAG
>DDNV01000067.1:0-700 GCA_002341315.1 Cellvibrionales bacterium UBA2511 | reverse complement strand
TAACACGAGGCTGCTTTTTACTTGACTGGATGTGATTGTCTGGACGGCATCTCCCGATGCGGATGCCGTGGTTTCCCTTAGCCCTGAAACAGTGCTGACGGCCACGCACTCAGTGTTTAGATTTTGATGGGGACGATTGAGAAAATTGTTTCGCTGTGCGCTTTCTATTGCAAACAGCTGTGCATCACCCGGGCTGGTAGAACAGTCGCTGTTTGGCAGTCGCAGCAAGGATTCAATAGCTGCCATATCGGCAATTTTCTGTAGACGACGTTGTTCCAGATAGAGTCTTCCTGTATCCAGCGCCACACCGAGAAACATCAGCAGAACTAGCAGAGTGGCTGCAGCCAGTAAACTAAACGCGCCTCGTTGGTGTGCAATCTTAAAAAGCTCTTTGCGCATGAGTAAACGGTCATCTTGGTCGTGTCTGAACTAGTGAATACGAATCACGGCCTCGCCCCTTATTTCACTGGGCAACGTGGGAATTTGCCAGTCAAAAAACCTGAGCGGAGGGATGATGGATTCTGGGTGGCTGTGACGCAGGCAAACCCGCCATATGCCGTCATGTCGATTTAAAAAACTTTCGTTGAAGCCAGGGCATGTTTCCACCCATTTGCTCGGAATCCAGGAATATTCGACTAACTGCCGCACGTAATCTGGTATATCAATTTCGCTATCATGGTCGGCTACAAAATGTAGATCA
>DDNV01000028.1:401-2630 GCA_002341315.1 Cellvibrionales bacterium UBA2511 | reverse complement strand
TGGCGGCGCCATCGCGATGGACTACCTGTTAAGTCGCGGTGACGGCGATGCCAACCCTTTTGAGCATGTGATCCTGCTGGCGCCACTGGTACGGCCGTTCAAGTGGTCGTCGGCGCGCTGGCTACATACGTTTATCCGTCCCTTTGCTCGCAGTATCAAACGGGTTTTCACCATCAACTCCAATGACCCGGATTTTCTGGATTTTCTTGAAAATCAGGATCCGCTCCAGGCGCGCCGGATGTCGGCGGTATGGGTATCCGCGCTGAAAAAATGGCTGCCGGGTTTTGAGAAGGCATCACGAATTAAGGTGTCGCCGGTGGTGATACAGGGGGACATGGATGAAACCGTCGACTGGCGTTATAACTTGAAGGTAATTCAGGAAAAATTCCAGGATCCGCATATTCATATGCTGCCAGGAGCGCGCCATCAGCTGGTTAACGAGGATGAGGGGTTTCGCCGGAAAATTTTCGCGATTATCGATCAATATCTCGACTGATTATCGATTTTACGCTTTGTTACTTGAGCTGTGACGCAAATTTCCCGATGGTAGCGTCACATATTGGCAATATGCCTTTTGATTGTTGTTTCAAGGAGACAAAGCATGGATAAGAAACTGATTCTGGCGATGACCGCCGGTGCCGCAATGATGAGTCAGGTAGCAGTAGCCGACCTGAACGCGGGTATCAACGCTGCTGTTAACGCCGAAGCGGATGCCAAAGCCACCGAGCAGTCTGTTCGTGATCAGCGTGATGCAGGCAAAGCCAAAGCCGAACAAATGAAGGAAGAGGCCAAGGCTCGCAAGGAAGCTGCCAAAGAGAAGGCTGAAGCAAAGAAAGAAGAAGCCAAGGCCAAGAAAGAAGCCATGAAGGAAGAGGCTGAAGCCAAAAAAGAAGCAGCCAAAGAGCGTGCTGAAGCAGAGCGCGAAGCCGCAGAAGATCGCATGGAAGCAGAGCGTGAAGCTGCTGAAGACATGAAGGAAGCCGCCAAGGCCAACGCTGAAGCCGATGTTAATGCCAGTGCCGAAGTCAATGGCAACGGTGCCAAGGCTAACGCAAATGTGAATGCCAATGCCAAAGAGAACGCCAGCGAAAAAGCCTGGTTCAACTTCTGGGATTAAGTCATTCGCTTTGCGAAAAAAAGGGCCGCAATTTGCCGGCCTTTTTTATTGCTTGGAATACAGAATTTAATACTGATTGACGCTGCCGCTCTCGCCCACCAGCACCACGTCGGCAGGCCGTTTGGCAAACAGCCCATTGGTAACCACGCCGACAATATTATTGATTTTCTCTTCCATCTCGATGGGATTAAGAATATCCAGATTGTGCACGTCGAGAATGATGTTGCCGTTGTCGGTAACAAAGTCTTCCCGGTACTCTGGCTGACCACCCAGAGCGACCAGTTTACGAGCCACATGGGAGCGCGCCATGGGGATCACTTCCACCGGTAGCGGGAATTTCCCCAGCCGTTTTACTTGCTTGGACCCATCAACAATACAGATAAACTGTCGGGCCACAGCGGCGACAATTTTTTCGCGAGTCAGTGCGCCGCCACCGCCCTTGATCATTTCCCGATGGCCGTTTACTTCATCGGCGCCGTCCACATACACCGGCAAGCTGTCTACGTCGTTCAGTGACAACACCGGAATGCCGTGACTCTTGAGTCGTTCTGCGGTGGCGTCGGAGCTTGCCACGGCACCCTTGATGCGGTCTTTCAGGCTGGCCAGGCCGTCGATGAAGAAGTTGGCGGTGGAGCCGGTCCCCACGCCGATGACTTCGCCCTCGGGTACAAAGCGGAGCGCCGCCTCGGCGACCTGTTTTTTCAGCGCATCCTGGTCCATGAAATTGTCCTGTCGTGCGGGTAAAAGAAATGTGCGGGAATTATAGGGCAGGCGTGGCGATGACTCGACCCTGGAGAGTCCCGACCTATCGCATTTATCCCGGCCAGCCCCTAGACTAGACCCTTCTGCGCACCAAACACCAACCCGGAACTCCCCATGCTGGATAAATACGTCAAACGGATACTGCAATCCCGCGTCTACGACGTGGCGGTGGAAACCCCCATCCATGCGGCGCCGTTGATTTCCAAGCGTATTGGCAACCGCGTGTTGCTCAAGCGGGAAGACCTGCAGCCGGTGTTTTCCTTCAAGCTGCGCGGCGCCTATAACAAGCTTTGTCAGCTCAACGATGAGCAGCTTCAGCGCGGGGTGATCTGTGCCTCCGCCGGCAACCA
>DDNV01000028.1:0-322 GCA_002341315.1 Cellvibrionales bacterium UBA2511 | reverse complement strand
ATCTGTGCCTCCGCCGGCAACCATGCTCAGGGGCTGGCGCTGGCAGCCAGTTCCATGGGTATCAAGGCTACCATCGTGATGCCGCGCACTACGCCGGACATCAAGGTGAACTCGGTGCGCAATCATGGTGGAAAGGCGGTGCTCTACGGCGACAGTTTCGATGAGGCTCTCGCTCATGCCCGCAAGCTGGAAGCGCGTGACAACCTGACCTTTGTGCACCCCTATGACGATCCGGATGTGATTGCCGGGCAGGGCACGGTCGGTATGGAAATCCTGCGTCAGCAAAGTCGCGACCTGGATGCCATCTTTATCCCTGTGGGCG
>DDNV01000027.1:44729-48703 GCA_002341315.1 Cellvibrionales bacterium UBA2511 | reverse complement strand
GAGAAGCCCCATTCGTTGTCATACCAAGTGTAGATTTTTACCTGGGTGTCGTTGATCACCATGGTGGACAGCGCATCGATGATGCTGGAGCGCGGATCGGTCTTGTAGTCGATCGACACCAGCGGCCGTTCCTCGTAACCCATAATGTCCTTCAGTGGGCCAGCCTCCGCAGCTGCCTTGAGCAACTGGTTGACGGCCTCGGCGGTGGTCGGTGTCTCCACCTCGAATACGCAGTCGGTCAATGAGGCATTGGCCAGCGGCACACGCACGGCATGACCGTTTAGTCGCCCCCTGAGTTCGGGAAAGATTTCAGTGATGGCGGTGGCCGAACCGGTGGTGGTGGGAATCAGGCTTTCACCACAGGCGCGGGCCCGGCGCAGGTCTTTGTGGGGTGCATCCAAAATGGTCTGGGTATTGGTGATGCTGTGGATAGTGGTCATGCTGCCGTGGCGAATGCCCAAGTGCTCATGGATCACCTTGACCACCGGGGCAAGACAGTTGGTGGTGCAGGAGGCTGCTGTGACGATCCGGTGCCGGTCCGGGTCGTAGAGGTGATCGTTCACACCCATCACCACATTCAGCGCCTCCGGCTCCTTTACCGGTGCGGTGACCACCACCCGTTTGACGCCCTGGACCAGGTATGCATTGAGGACGTCGGTTTTTTTCATCTTGCCGCTGGCTTCGATGATTAGGTCACAGCCCGACCAGTCGGTGTCTTCGATACGGGTGTTGCGGCTGGAGTTCATGTGTTGCCCGTCCACCACAATGGCGTTGTCCTCAGCGCTGGCCTCGTGATACCAGCGGCCGTGAACAGAATCGAATGTCAGCAGATGCGCCAGTGTTGCCGCATCCCCGGCGGGGTCGTTGATCTGGACAAATTCGACCTCTGGCCAGTCCCAGGCTGCACGTAATATCAGACGGCCAATGCGGCCAAAACCGTTGATGCCAATTTTGATGCTCATAGTCGACCCCGGAAATTTTTGATAACAGTGAACGGTAGCTACAGGCCTCAGTCGCTGGCACCTGACTGCGGACAATCAGTAACTTTTAGTGTTTAACTCTCAGCAACAGCCCCTGTTCTGTCGCTCAATCGCCTGAAGGCGGGACAGGTCCTCGCCATAGGGGGCTTCGGTCCCGAGTCCTTCTTGTGTAGTGGCCAGCACCTCCCGTTGCCACGGCTTCAGTCCGACGTGGAGCCTGTAGTAAACCCACTGCCCCTTTCGGTGATCGCTCACCAGGCTACAGGTGCGCAACTGGGCCAGGTGGCGCGAGGTCATGGGTTGTGAGGCGTCCAGGGCATCTGCAATATCACAGACACAGAGCTCATCCCTGACGAGCAGTAACATTAAGCAGCGCAGCCGGGTCTCGTTTGCCAGGCATTTGTAAAATTGGTCAGCTTTCATGAGGCGATACTCCTACCGTATCTGCGACGTTTTTCTTCCAAAACCACTCAGTAAGAGCGTCGGTTTCGGAGACCTTTCGGTACAGACCGAAAATCTGCCATGCGATCGCTGGCAGCGTAGATGCCAAACAGGTCACCGGACATGCCCCGACGATGCGACTCATTATATCCTAATATATGGATAATCATATATTATAGCTGCGTATACCCGAGCTCAACCCGTTACCGTCGAGTTGAGGCCGCGCTGCAGGCTGGAACGTCCGTAGACGGTCAAGAGCCTCGCCATGCTATAATCGCGGGCGTTTTGCGAGGCCGGTTGTAAGGGTGTCTTGGCCCGGTTGTCTAAAGGCCCGCAGATTCATCACTTATATTGATACGCCTGTGGTCTTCAGGCACGGTGTGATCGGGCTAAAATTATAAATTAATAAAACCGGTTAGAATGGAGTAACCTGTTGAAAATAAAGAGATGTTTATCTGCATGATACTCATGATCGATAATTACGACTCCTTTACCTACAACGTGGTTCAGTACCTCGGTGAGCTAAAGGCGGAGGTGCAGGTATTTCGCAACGATGAAATCACCATTGCCGAGGTGGAAGCCCTGGCGCCGGAAAAAATCGTGATTTCTCCCGGCCCCTGTACCCCTGATGAAGCGGGTATTTCTGTGGCGCTGGTGAAAACCTTTGCCGGTAAAATTCCAATTTTGGGTATCTGTCTGGGCCATCAGAGTATTGGCCAGGCTTTTGGTGCCCGAGTGGTGCGCGCGCGACAGGTGATGCACGGTAAAACCTCGTCTATCTATCATGCAGATACCGGGGTGTTTCGGGGGCTGTCCAATCCTCTTGAGGCCACGCGCTACCACTCGCTGGTGGTGGAACGCGAGACACTACCGGATTGCTTCGAGATTACTGCGTGGACACGGACAGAAGATGGGCAGGTGGATGAAATTATGGGCCTGCGCCACCGCGACTATGCCCTTGAAGGGGTGCAGTTCCATCCGGAATCCATTCTCACCGAGCACGGTCACGACCTGCTGCAAAACTTTCTCCGGGGCTGATAGAAGATGGATATACAGCAAGCGATAGCCAGTATCCTTGAGCGTCGGGATCTCGATAGCAGCGAGATGCGAGCGGTGATGCAACAGATTATGACCGGTGGTGCCACGGCCGCTCAAATCGGCGGTTTTCTGGTGGGATTGCGCATGAAAGGGGAATCGGTTGCAGAAATAACTGGTGCTGCACAGGTGATGCGTGAGCTGGCAACGCCAGTTGCGATAACCGGTGAGTTCCTCGTCGATATTGTCGGCACTGGCGGCGATAGTGCCGGAATCTTCAATGTGTCCACCGCCAGCAGTTTTGCGGCGGCGGCGGCCGGTGCCCGGGTGGCCAAGCATGGCAACCGTTCGGTGAGCAGCAAAAGCGGCAGCGCGGATCTGCTGGAGTGTGCGGGGGTGCAGCTTGACCTTTCGCCCGAGCAGGTGGCGCTCTGTGTGGATGAGGTCGGCATTGGTTTTATGTTTGCGGTGAACCACCACAGTGCCATGAAACATGCTATTGGTCCTAGGCGTGAGCTGGGTGTGAGGACGGTATTCAATCTGCTCGGGCCCCTGACGAACCCGGCCAGAGTGCCGAATATGTTATTGGGTGTGTACGACCGCCATTGGTTGAAACCAGTGGCTGAGGTGATGCGTGAGCTGGGTGCCAGGCATGTGCTGGTGGTCCATGCTGAAGACGGTCTCGATGAAATCAGTATTGCCGCCGATACCCTGGTGGCCGAGTTGAAGGATGGTGAGATTGTCGAGTACGGGATTGGCCCGGAGGATTTCGGTTTGCAGCGAGGCTCATTGGACAGTCTGAAGGTCAAGGATGCGAAAGACAGCCTGGACATGGTGAAATCTGCACTATCCAAAAAAGGTGGGGTTGCATCCGATATGGTGGCCCTGAATGCAGGAGCCGCACTATATGTGGCGGGAGTTACCGCAGATCTTACAGAAGGTATCAGCCTGGCACAGGATGCCCTGGGAAGCGGCCTGGCAAGAGCAAAGATGGATGATCTGGCAGCGTTCACCCGTTGTCTGAAGGAGCTGGATAGATGATGAGCCCTGCTGTCGATACACCAACTGTGTTGAAAAAAATTCTCGATCACAAGATCGAGTCAGTCGCTCTTCGCAAGGCGAAGACTTCAATCGCCGAGCTCAGAGAGCAGTGTCGGGAGCCACGTGATATTCGCGGTTTTTCCGCTGCGCTGCGACACAAGCTTGACCAGGAGCTTGCAGCGGTGATTGCCGAGGTAAAGAAAGCCTCTCCCAGTAAGGGGCTTATCAGGGAAGATTTTGATCCGGTGAGCATTGCGCGAAGTTATGAAAAAGGCGGGGCAGCCTGTCTCTCGGTGCTAACGGAGGAGGCCTTCTTTCTCGGTGCCGACGAGTATCTCAAAATGGCCCGGGAGGCTACCCGCTTGCCCGTGCTGCGCAAGGACTTCATTGTTGATCCCTATCAGGTCTACGAATCCTATGTGCTGGGGGCAGATTGTATTCTGCTGATCGTCGCCGCGCTTGAGCAGCCCTTGATGG
>DDNV01000027.1:39707-44640 GCA_002341315.1 Cellvibrionales bacterium UBA2511 | reverse complement strand
TGCACGACATCGCTGTGGAATTGGGTATGGATGTGTTGGTTGAGGTGCACAATGAAGCGGAGCTCGATCGTGGGCTATTGATTGAGAACCCCATGATTGGTATCAATAACCGTGATCTGAAAACGTTTGAGACAACCCTCGAGACCACTTTTCAGTTATTGGAAAAAATTCCCGACGACCGTATTGTGATCACGGAAAGCGGAATTGTCTCCATTGATGATGTGGCTGCCATGCGGGGGCATAACGTCAATGCCTTTCTGATCGGTGAGACGTTTATGCGCGCAGGTGAACCGGGCCTGAAATTGCTGGAAATGTTTAATTAAAGTCCAGCGCTGTCACCAGGGTTGTTTCTGGTATTGTTCGACACCTTCCGGAATCTGGTACCAGTCCTGTTTTTCACTTGTCCAGACATGCATAACGGGTTGGATCATGCGGGTATCGGACAGGGTTCCAGGCTTCAGTTTGATAATCTCCGGTTGCGCCGGATTGAAATGATAGATGCGGTTGCCACAATTCGGGCAAAAAGTCGCGCAATTTCGATTGCCATTTTCCGCCAACCGCTCCCAGGCTTGCATCTCTCCATTAATCCTTAAATCGTCCCGGTTCACCATCGCCGTGATGCTGAACGCACTGGTGGAAAGCTTCTGGCATTCCCGGCAATGACAAATGATCACTGTGATGGGCGCCGCCAGTAGTTCATAGGTCACTTTTCCGCACTGACATGAGCCGGGAACTGGATATTGGATTTCAGTACTTTCCATGGGCTTTCCTTGTATCTGCCGGTAACAGTCTAAGAGAGGCTGAGGCGTCAGGGCAAAGAGATAGCAAGCAGAAGGTTATACCGGGGTAACGCCAGGTAGGCCTCCGGTAAATTTTTTCATATAACCAACCAGACGGTTTTAGCGGGTACCGAACACAACCATGGTTTTGCCCTTAACCGACACCAACCCCTGGTCTTCAAGGGTTTTCAGTACCCGGCCAACCATTTCCCGGGAGCAGCCGACAATTCTTCCGATTTCTTGACGAGTGATCTTGATCTGCATGCCATGGGGATGGGTCATGGCATCGGGCTCCTTGCACAGGTCCAGCAGTGTCCTTGCCACGCGACCGGTAACGTCCAGAAAGGCGAGATCGCCCACTTTGCGGGTGGTATCGCGTAGGCGCTTGGCCAGTTGTACACCGATAGCAAACAGAAATTCCGGGTGCTGTCTGGACAGCTCCTGAAACTTACCGTAACTGATTTCACCGACTTCACACTCTGTTTTCGCGCGAATCCAGGCACTTCGATCCGGTTGCTTGAACAGCCCCATTTCACCAAAAAAATCACCTTCATTGAGGTAGGCCACAATCATTTCGCGACCATCGTCGTCTTCAATCAGGACAGTGACAGAACCCTTGACGATGTAAGAGAGGGTGTCGCCCTCATCGCCAGCGTAAATGATGGTACTTTTGGCTGGATACTTTCTGCGGTGGCAGTGAGCGAGGAACGCTTCCGCGTTTGGCATGTGGGGTGTGATGGGTGCAGGAGCCAACTTGGTTTCCTCCTCATGGCGAGGTTTTTCGAACAGAGCACCCATTATGGGCACAAACGCCTCGCTGTCCAAGTTAGATTTTACCATTACCTGTTGCTCCCTATTGCAATACGCATGTGCGTCAAGTCAGTTGATTCTAGGAGTAAAGGCACATCAATTATGTTAGCCTTTCGGCACTTTTTGGATTGAGTGCCGTCATGAAAGCAAAAGTCATCTGGGGTGGTGATGTAAAGTTCACAGCAGAAACGGAATCTGGTCATCAGGTCGTGATGGACGGTCCGCCGGATCATGGTGGCACGAATCAGGGTGCCCGCCCCATGGAGATGGTTCTCTGCGGTATGGGGGGGTGTTCATCGTTTGATGTGGTGCATATTCTCAAGAAGAGCCGTCAGGATGTGACGGATTGTGTGGCAGAAATTGATGCGCAGCGCGCGGATGACGTCCCCGCCGTTTTCACCAGCATACACATCCACTTCGTGGTCACCGGCCGGGGCCTGAAAGAGAACCTGGTGAGTAATGCGGTAAAACTGTCCGCGGGAAAATACTGTTCCGCGTCTATCATGTTGACCAGAGGCGGTGTCGAAATCACCCACAGTTACGAAATCCATTCTGCCTGACATCCGCCAAAGACTTTCCGCCTGTTGAATGTGAGCTCCCCGGGTCCCCGGGGCGGTGTTCTGCGCGCAAAAAAAAGGGCAGCGGTGCTGCCCAAGGGATTTAAATAGGAGGGAGATAAAGTATCAATGGATTGTTTGAAAAGCCAATCTTGTCTGACAAACAATGGGCTAACTATAGTTCGCGCCAGATCATGATTGAAATGTATTAAATTTATCTAACTCATTCCCTGTGTTTATTTCTGCTGTGCACACAAAAAAACAGGCAACTTGCGTTGCCTGAAAAAAATATAGAGGGAGTAAGAGAACTACACTTGAATGACCTGATAATTCAATACTGGGAGTATTTCACTCATCCGGCACATTCACGGGACTTCGGGTTCAGCGACACCAGGTAACCGGTGAGGGGGTGTCGCTTGGTGGAAACTACGCCTTGGCCCCGCTTGGTACAGTGTCAATATAGCCATTGACTAACCATGACTCAAATGTATTAAGATAATAGTATTCATAATCTATAGGAATGTTTTTGTGGATACCAAAATTCTGTCCCGTGTCGACTTGAACTTGTTGGTGGCCCTTCAGGTGTTGCTGGAAGAGCGCAGTGTGACGAGGGCCGCGGAACGGCTATTCATTACTCAGCCAGCCATGAGTAAAACCCTTCAGCGTCTCCGGGACCTATTCGATGACCCCTTGTTTATCCGCAGTGGGCGAGGGCTGATTCCAACACCCAGAACCAATGAGTTGGCTGTCCATCTGCCGGCACTGTTGGCCGGTGTGTCGGATTTGGTGGCCAGTAGCAAATTTGACCCACTTACCTATGAGGGAGAAATTTGTATCATGACGGCAGAGTTCATCGCGGTGCAGGTGGTGCCCACCCTCACCCAGAGAATAATCAGGGAAGCGCCGAGAATGTCACTGACGCTGACCAGTGAGGCCGAGGAAGAAGGACGTGCGCTGGAGGATGGTGATCTGGATTTTGCCATCGAAATTTCTCGTCCCTACGGCAGTGAATATCATGTGACGCCGCTGGGTAGTTTCACGCCAGCCGTGTGGATGCGTGCCGAGCACCCGCTTGCCAAGAAAGACAAGTTGACCCTGGTGGAAATGCTTGAATACCCTTTTATTCAGTATTACCTGCTGTTGACGGGTCCGATCTCGGCCAATGCAGAGAGCCGGTTTGACCGGGAGTTGGCAAAACATGGTCTCAAGCGGCAGAAAACCCTGGTCACCACACAGTTGATGACAGCCATGGATGCCCTGTGGCATACCGATTGCCTGATGATGGCCACCATGCACGACCTTAAAATCGAGAGTGAGTCATACGGTATTGTGCGTAAACCCTACCCGGAAGAACTGGAGTTTGATAATACCGTTCCGGTGGTATTGGTGCAGCATGTCCGGACCATCAAGTCGCCGGCTCACCAATGGGTCAAAGATCAGATTATTGGCATTGTTCAGGACATCAAGGAGCAGGCTCGACAGGCAGCCCGCGCGCGTTGATCAAATATGGTAGCTGGTTTTGGTCATGGCGCCGGAGATCAGTGTCATCAAACCCTTCACTGGTGAGGGAAATTCCAGGCCACCGGCCTCCTTTGCCACTGCCGCATGTTTGCCCTCATCTTCCAGCATTTTCTGCACAATGGCGCGGCTTTTGGTGTCGTTTTCCGGCAGTATTTCGAGATGATTTTCGAGGTGTTGGCAGACCTGCTGTTCGGTGGCGGACACAAAGCCGAGGCTGAGTTTGTCGCTGACCAGCCCGGTAGTGGCCCCGATGCCAAAAGACAGGCCGTACCAGAGTGGATTCAACAGGCTGGTGTGTCCACCCAACTGCTTGAGCCGGTCCTGGCACCAGGCCAGATGATCAATTTCCTCATCGGCAGCCTGCTCCATCTCAGTGCGAACCGAAGTGAGTTTGGCCGTCAGTGCCTGTCCCTGGTAAAGCGCCTGGGCACAGACCTCTCCCGTGTGGTTGACTCGCATCAGACCTATCGCGTGCCGCTTTTCACGCTCATCCAGCGTGTGCTCCTCAGCGGTTTTTCCCGGTGACAGGCGGGCAGGTGCCGGAGGCTCAGCTGCCAGGGTGCGAAGGGCGCGGTCTACCTGAAGAAGAAGTCGATCGAGTTTGGTAAGCTGCCTTGTGCGCACGGTTTTGCCCTAAACTGTTGGTGGTGACAAGATTGTAGCAAAATCATCCGTCAACACACGAGGGTAATAGATGATAGGTCATCCACAGCAATTTCTCGGTTACGGTATTTACTGTATTGACGCGCAATACGTGAGGCCGGGACAAGCCTGTTGTTATCTGCTGGTGGATGACGGCGAGGTGGCGATTATTGAAACCGGTACCAGTCACACCGTGAGTGCTATCAGTGAGGCACTGGATTCATTGGGTCTGACGGCAGCGGCCGTTCGCTACGTGATTCCCACCCATGTGCACCTCGACCACGCCGGTGGTGCCGGATTGCTAATGCAGCGTTACCCCGATGCCCGGTTGGTTGTTCATCCCCGCGGTGCCCGTCATCTGGCGGATCCCACAAAACTGATAGCGGGTGTTATCGCCGTCTACGGGGAGTCGACCTATCGGTCGCTGTATGGCGAGCTTGTGGCTGTGCCTGAAGATCGTATCATCAGCGCCGAAGACGGGTTGCGACTGAATCTGGGTGGGCGCACACTGGAGTTTCGTCATACGCCGGGACATGCCGAGCACCATTGTTGTATTTGGGATAAGGTCAGCGGTGGCTGGTTTACCGGAGACACGTTTGGTCTCGCCTATCTGACTCCGGCGCT
>DDNV01000027.1:38960-39560 GCA_002341315.1 Cellvibrionales bacterium UBA2511 | reverse complement strand
GTGACTCCGGCGCTGGGGGGCGATCGGTTTGTCATGCCCACCACGACACCTGTGCAGTTTGCCCCTGAGCGATTGCTCAGCTCGCTGGACTTGCTGATGAGCTATCGGCCCCGGCGGGTTTATCTCACCCACTACAGCCAGCTGGATGAACCTGAAAATTACGTGATGTCGCTGCGCGAGCAAATAAGCGCCTGGTGTGACATGGCGTTGTCCCTGCAGGCTGGGCCAGAGCGGGAGAGCACGATTTACAAGCGGATAACAGAGCTCACACTGACACGGATAAAGGCTCGCTGGCCGGATGCCGACATGGCGATGATTGAGCAGGATCTTGAAATGGATCTTGAACTGAACGCCCAGGGCCTTGAGGTCTGGTTGCAGCGTCAGCAGCAGTAGCTAGGCTTGCTTTCAAACCTTCTCCCGTGCGATCGCCCGATAGCCAATATCGTGGCGAAAATAGACATCATTCCAACAAATCTGTTCTGCCAGCTGGTAGGCTCGCTGCTGGGCCTCAAAGACCGTATTGCCCAGCCCGACGGCGCAGAGCACTCGCCCGCCGTTGGTAACAACTTGTCCATCAACCTCTCTGGTCCCCGCGTGAAA
>DDNV01000027.1:38563-38796 GCA_002341315.1 Cellvibrionales bacterium UBA2511 | reverse complement strand
ACCTCTCTGGTCCCCGCGTGAAACACCTTGCGGTCTTCTGTCCCAGAAGCGGAAAGACCTGAGATGACATCACCCTTGCGGTAGTCATTTGGGTAGCCTCCCGCCGCCAAAACGACACCCAGTGCGGCCCGCGGGTCCCAATCAACCGTGCAGTGGTGAAGTGTCTTGTCCAGTGCCGCAGTACAGAGTGCGACCAGGTCAGATTTTAACCGCATCATGATCGGCTGGGTTTC
>DDNV01000027.1:35093-38379 GCA_002341315.1 Cellvibrionales bacterium UBA2511 | reverse complement strand
AGTTGTACTCGATCACCTTGGGGGTGCCGTCGGGCATGATCATTAGCCCGGCATACAGGAAACCGGTGTAACGGTTGCCCTCTGCGGCCATCCCCTGCACAGTGGGCTGAATTACCTCAGCCATGACGCGCCCGTGAATTTCAGGAGTCACCACCGGTGCGGGGGAGTATGCCCCCATGCCACCGGTGTTCGGCCCCAGGTCACCGTCATCCCGAGCCTTGTGATCCTGCGATGTCGCCATTGGCAGGATGTGCTCCCCGTCCACCATGACAATAAAGCTGGCTTCCTCACCAGCCAGAAACTCTTCGATAACTACCCGATGGCCGGCATCGCCAAAGGCGTTGCCCGCCAACATATCGTGCACGGCGTTTTCGGCTTCCTCCAGGGTTTTGGCGACAATGACCCCTTTGCCCGCGGCCAGGCCGTCGGCCTTGATGACAATGGGGGCCCCTTTCCCGCGCAGGTAGGCAAGCGCCGGTTCGATCTCAGTGAAATTCTGATATTCCGCAGTGGGGATGTTGTGACGCGCTAGGAAGTCCTTGGTAAAGGCCTTGGAACCTTCCAGTTGTGCGGCCCCTTTCGAGGGGCCAAAGGCCCGCAGGCTGCGGTCGGCGAAAAAATCCACAATGCCGTCCACCAGTGGCTGTTCTGGGCCGACGATGGTCAGGGCGACTTTGTTCTGCTGGGCAAAATCTGCCAGTGCTGCAAAGTCGTTGACATCAATAGCGACATTCTGGACACCCGGTTCCCGCGCTGTGCCCGCATTGCCAGGTGCCACAAAAACCTTTTCCACACCCTGGCCCTGGGCTGCTTTCCACGCCAGTGCGTGTTCCCGTCCGCCGGAGCCGATCACCAGAATATTCATGCGTAATTCTCTTGCCTTAAATGACAGAAACAGTTGTGTTGGCAGGGCACAACCGCCACAAAATCAACGTGATAGGAGTAGCGTCATCGTGCATTATCAGTGACGGAAGTGCCGCATACCCGTAAACACCATGGCCATGCCGTGTTCGTTGGCGGCGGCGATTACTTCCTCGTCACGGATCGAACCACCCGGCTGGATGACGCAGCTGATGCCCACTGCGGCGGCGTTATCAATGCCATCCCGGAATGGGAAGAAAGCGTCGGAGGCCATGACGGCGCCCTTCACTTCCAGTCCCGCGTGCTCCGCCTTGATGGCGGCGATACGGGCGGAGTTGATACGGCTCATCTGCCCTGCCCCCACACCGATAGTCCGGTTGTTTTTTGCGTAAACGATGGCGTTGGATTTCACCATTTTGGCTACTTTCCAGGCGAACAGCAGGTCTGCCAGCTCATCATCTGTGGGTTTCCGGTCGGTGACCACTTTAAGATCGGCGGCGGAGACCATGCCGTTATCTCGATCCTGTACCAGCAGGCCACCGTTAACCCGTTTGAAGTCAAAGTCCTGCGGGCGGGTTTTGCCCCATTGGCCACATGCCAGCAGGCGCACGTTTTTCTTGCTGCTGACTGCGGTCACTGCCGCCTCAGAGACACTGGGAGCAATGATGACTTCCACAAACTGTTTTTCGCAGATGGCTTCGGCAGTGGCCGCATCCAGCTCGCGGTTGAAGGCGATAATGCCACCGAAGGCGGATTCCGGGTCAGTGGCAAAGGCCAGGTCATAGGCGGTCCCGATATCCACCGCCACGGCCACGCCGCAGGGATTGGCGTGCTTGACGATCACGCAGGCGGGCTGGTCGAATTGCTTGACGCACTCCAGGGCTGCGTCAGTATCGGCGATATTGTTGTAGGACAACTCCTTGCCTTGCAATTGACGGGCGGTGGCGACACTGGCCTCCGCTGGACTGGCTTCCACGTAAAAGGCTGCCTTTTGATGTGGATTCTCGCCGTAGCGCATTTCCTGAATTTTCAGGAACTGGGTGTTAAAGGTATCGGGGAAGTCGCGTTTATCGTTGGTGCCCGGCGCAAAATTGAAAGGGCGGGCACCAAAGTGGTTGGCGATCATGCCATCGTAGGCGGCAGTGTGCTCAAAGGCTTTGACCATCAGGCTGTAGCGGGTGTCATAACTGAGTTGGCCGCCGTTGGCCTGCATTTCATCCAGTACTGCATTGTAGTCGCCGGCATTGACCACAATGGCGACATCCTTGTGGTTTTTGGCCGCGGAGCGAACCATGGTAGGGCCGCCGATATCGATATTTTCAATAGCGGTTGGCAAATCGCAGGCGGGATCGGCCACGGTGGTGGCGAAGGGGTAGAGGTTTACCACCACCATGTCGATGGGCAGGATGCCATGTTCATTCATGACACTGTCATCGGTGCCGCGGCGACCGAGGATGCCCCCATGCACTTTGGGGTGAAGGGTTTTGACCCTGCCGTCCATCATTTCCGGGAATCCAGTGTAATCCGAGACTTCCCTGACACTGATGCCATTCTCGTTGAGCAGGCGGTAGGTGCCGCCTGTAGAGAGGACCTCGACTCCCTGATTGCACAGTGCCCTGGCGAATTCAACAATGCCTGTCTTGTCCGAGACGCTGATCAGGGCGCGGGAAACTTTACGCAAGTCGCTCATATGGTCCTCAGTGTTGGTATTTTATAGTAGATTGTATTGTTTGAGTTTTTTTCGCAGCGTGCCACGGTTCAGGCCAAGCATTTCTGCCGCCTTGCTCTGGTTGTTGCGGGTATAGTTGAGCACCGCCTCAAGCAGGGGTTCCTCCACCTCTGTAAGTACCAGCTGGTACAGATCATTGGTCGGCTGTCCGTCCAGATGCAGGAAGTATTGTTGCAGTGCGGTTTCCACACAGAGGCGCAGGGATTTGTGATGGTGTGTGGTATCCGATGGCTCAGCACTTACCTCGGCCTGGATAGTGAATGTATCAATGGCGCTCATGCGGCTTGGTCCCAATTCTGTCCTGCCAGGTAGGTATGCAGGTGGTCTATTTGTTCGTTATGGTTGTCCAGCTGGTTGAAAGACCGGCGAAAGGTGTCACCGCCGGACAGGCCCTCAACGTACCAGCCCACATGCTTGCGGGCAATCCGGATACCTGAATATTCCCCGTAGTGCGTGTGTATGGCGCGAATATGGTCAACCACCTGGGCAGCGAATTCGTGCCCGGAGAGGGACTCCGGTAGCGAGCCGTATTCCAGATAGTGATTGATCTCACGAAATAGCCATGGATTGCCCTGGGCAGCGCGGCCAATCAGCAGGCCGTCGGCGCCGGTATGGCGAAGGACGTCCCGGGCTTTCTCGTACGATGTAACATCCCCGTTGGCAAACACCGGAATGCTGATGCGGGATTTCACATAA
>DDNV01000027.1:33589-35053 GCA_002341315.1 Cellvibrionales bacterium UBA2511 | reverse complement strand
CAATCATCACGGCGGTGGCGCCGGTGTGGTCAAGCACAGCTTTGGCATCCTTCGCAGAACGGATATCACCGTTGGCGAATACCGGGATATCGACTGATTGAACCACGCTCGCAATTGTGTCGTATTCAGCCTGGCCGTTGAAGCGACAGGCGCGGGTGCGTCCGTGGACAGCAAGCGCCTGGATGCCGCAGTCTTCGGCAATCCCGGCAATGTTAAGCGCGTTGCGATTTTGAGTGTCCCATCCGGTGCGAATTTTCAGTGTGACGGGGATGTCGACGGCCGCGACCACGGCGGAGAGAATGGCTGCCACCAGTTTCTCATCCTGGAGCAATGCCGACCCGGCTGCCCGTTTGCAGACTTTTTTGGCGGGGCAACCCATATTGATATCGATGATCTCGGCACCGAGTTCCCTGTTTTGTCGGGCCGCATCTGCCATGAGGGAGGGGATGCTGCCGGCAATCTGTACAGATCTGGGCGAGAGCTCATCCTTGTGGATCAGCCGCTGTTGGCTCTTTCGGGTGTGCCAAAGGCGGGTATCGGAGGTGATCATCTCCGATACGGCCATGCCAGCACCCTGTGTTCGACAGAGTTGGCGAAATGGCAAATCTGTCACGCCGGCCATGGGTGCCAGTATGGTTCGTGATGCCAGCGCATGTTGACCAATCTTCACCAAGTTGGGTTGCCTCAATCTAAGCTCGGAAAAAACGGGGTGTTGATGATACCCGCTCTTGGCCGACGGAATAAAGATTATTTGGGAATGAATAGCAGATAACTGACGGCGTCCTGTCCGGGATCAATCAGTTCCAGCTTAAGTTTCACCGGTTGTCTGGCGGGCATCATGGTCATGTCGGCCAGGTCTCCGGGCAGGTATTCCCTGGGCTGAAAACGCCGCTGCGCAAGGATTTCTCCTTGCAGGTTTTCAAACCTTAGCACCAGCGACGGGAAAGGTTGTGCAAAGCTGGCCTCATTGATCAGGACAGCATCGACGCTCAGGGCATCGGGTATTTCCGGGTGGCTGTAGACCATTAACTGATCGCTGCTGATTTTGTTCAGGTCCTGCAAAGGTGACAGTTCGCAGCCCGTCACCTCGCAATAGCGGCTTATCCATTGCCGGTAGCCCGGATCCGTGCCAATCACATCGGCGAAAAAAAACAGATACTGTGCCGCCAGCAGGGCGGCAGCCAGCAGAGAAAGTGACAGCCACAACCATGTTTTCCGCCGGGGTCTGGCGGGGGGGTAAAAGAGAGCTGTCTCGCTCTGCAGATGCAGTGGATCATCTTTTACCACATCCTGTGGCGGGTTTTCAGGGGCTTTGCCTGTCGGCTCTGCCGGTGAGTTATCTTCGGGTTGCTGAGTGGATTCCGCTGTTGTGGAGTCGGGCCAGTGGATATCGATTTGTTCTGGATGTCTTGCCCCGGTGACTGTTTCGGTTTCAGGCTCACCCTGCTCCTGCTCCTGCTCCTG
>DDNV01000027.1:32295-33313 GCA_002341315.1 Cellvibrionales bacterium UBA2511 | reverse complement strand
TGCTCCTGCTCCTGCTCCTGCTCTAAGCCATTGTGCTGATCGGAGTTTGCGATATGGGCATGCATATCAGCCTGAGGCGCGTCGACGAGGTTTTCACGTGCGTCAAACACCTTGAGGCAGGCGCCGCACCGAACCAGTCCGTTGGCCGCCTGGAGATGGGCCGGCATAGCCCGGAAAGAAAGCGAGCAACTGGGGCAGCGGGTGATGATTTCGTTCATGGTTGGTTGCCGGGAAATCGCCTGTGTCGAGCCGCTAGTTTAGCGGTATGACTCAACGCTTGGTAGCGGTGAGTCTGACCCATTGCTCACGGCTGGCAGGGGGGGCGAAATCAAACCAGGGTGCATAGGCAGACATCACTTCGTCGGCCTGGGTGTCAATGATACCGGAAAGGCAGAGGGCGCCACCGGGCAGGGTGAGCGCGTTCAGTTTCGGCGCCAGCGATACGAGCGGCCCCGCCAGGATGTTGGCGATGACCAGATCAGTGGCGATCGGTGGTGCCTGCTCCGGCAGGTAGGTCAGTACCTTTTCTGGCGCCAGCTTATTGCGCTGGGCGTTGTCTGTGGTCGCCAGCAGTGCCTGATGGTCGATATCAATGCAGTTGGCCGAGTCTGCACCGAGCAGCAGGGCGGCAATGGCGAGAATGCCGGAACCGCAGCCGTAATCAGTGACGGTTTTCCCGGCCAGCTCGATGCCGTCGAGCCACTGCAGGCAAAGAAAGGTGGTCGGGTGTGTGCCGGTGCCAAACGCGAGTCCCGGATCCAGCAGCATGTTGATTGATGAGGGTTCCGGTGGTGCGAGCCAGCTCGGGCAAATCCATAGGCGTTTACCGCAGCGGATAGGTTGGTAGTGTTGCATCCACTCCCGTTCCCAATCGCGATCTTCCAGCGGTGACCAGCGGTAATCAGGCAGTTGGCCGTCCAGCTGCTCCGTCAGTTGATGGGTCACCCGCTCAGTGGATATTCCGGCATCGAACAGGCCGGTAATCCGGGTTTGCTGCCACAGGGGGGTTTCTCCCAGA
>DDNV01000027.1:31585-32259 GCA_002341315.1 Cellvibrionales bacterium UBA2511 | reverse complement strand
CAGGATGGGTTGATCAGCATTGTCTTCGAAGGTAACGGAGACGGCGCCGCTGTCCAGCAGGGCATCTTCAATGGTTTCGGCAGATTGGCGCGAGCTGTTAATGATCAATTGTAGCCAGGGCATATGACCTCTGTGGAACAAAAAGCCCCGGTATACGGGGCCTGCTTAAGCTTGCTTGTTGGCTGAAAGCTCAGTGGTATTCCTGGGGTTAGTCTAGAGATTGAGCTTTTTTTCCAGATAGTGAATGTTCACCCCGCCTTTGCGAAAATTGGCATCACAGACCAGGTCCCGCTGCAGGGTAATATTGGTTTTGATCCCCTCGATATGCAGCTCGTCGAGAGCGTTGGCCATGCGTGACAGGGCCGCTTCCCGGGTCTGGCCGTAAGTGATGATCTTGCCGACCAGCGAGTCGTAATAGGGTGGAACGGTATAGCCCGCATAGATGTGGGAGTCGACGCGCACCCCGTTGCCGCCGGGTGGGTGGTAGGCAGTAATTTTGCCGGGGCTGGGCATAAAGGTGACAGGATCTTCTGCGTTGATGCGACATTCGAAGGAATGCCCCCGAAAAATGATGTCGCTCTGGCGAAGGCTGAGCTTTTCGCCGCTGGCGATCAGCAGTTGCTGCTTGACGATATCGACCCCGGTAATCATTTCGGTGACCGGGTGCTCCACCT
>DDNV01000027.1:24616-31425 GCA_002341315.1 Cellvibrionales bacterium UBA2511 | reverse complement strand
ACCTGCAACCGGGTGTTCATCTCGATAAAGAAGAACTGCCCGTTTTCGTAGAGAAACTCGAACGTGCCCGCCCCCCGGTAGCCAATTTTTACACAGGCGTTGACGCAGGCTTCCAGTACTTGCTGGCGCGCATCATCGGGAATGCCAGGTGCTGGGGCTTCTTCGAGTACTTTCTGGTGACGCCGCTGCAGGGAGCAGTCGCGATCACCAAGGTGAATGGCATTCCCCTGGCCATCGGAGAGCACCTGGACCTCCACGTGACGGGGGTTTTCCAGGAATTTTTCCATGTAGACCGTTTCATCGCCAAAGGCAGATTTTGCCTCTGATCGGGTCACCTGAATGGCTTTCAGCAGTTCACTTTCTTCGCGCACCACTCGCATGCCTCGACCACCGCCCCCTGCGGCTGCTTTGATAATCACCGGGTAGCCCACTTCCAGACCAACAGCGCGGCTGCGATCTTCATCATCGGTGAGGGGGCCATTTGAACCCGGCACAGTGGGCACACCCGCCTTGCGCATGGCGTCAATGGCTGCGACCTTGTCGCCCATCATGCGGATTACACCGGCCGTGGGGCCGATAAAGATAAAGCCGCTTTTTTCTACCTGCTCGGCAAAGTCAGCATTTTCAGCCAGAAAGCCATAGCCGGGGTGCACCGCATCGGCATTAGTGATTTCCATAGCGCTGATGATGGCGGGAACATTCAGGTAGCTCTGGCTGGAGGGGTTGGGCCCAATGCAGACTGTTTCGTCGGCCAGCAGCACATGTTTCAGGTTGACGTCGGTCTTGGAGTGGGCGGCCACGGTTTTAATGCCGAGTTCCTTGCAAGCGCGCAGAATGCGCAGTGCAATTTCGCCCCGATTGGCAATAAGCACTTTTTTCAGCATTGCTGATGCTCCTGTGGGCTACGGCTCAAATAATCATGACCAGTGGTTGATCGAATTCAACGGGCTCGCCGTCTTCCACCAAAATGGCACTAACGGTGCCGGCTTTGTCCGCTTCAATCTGGTTCATCATTTTCATGGCTTCGACAATGCAGAGTACTTCGCCAGCCTTGACCTGCTGTCCGACCTCTATAAAGGCGCTTGAGCCGGGTGACGGTGAGCGGTAAAAAGTGCCAACCATCGGTGATTTGACGGCGTGGCCAGCGGGTTCGGCGGGCGTTTCCGGCTCGGCAGTGGTCGTTGCCGCACTCGTCGGGGCAGGTTGCTGAGGTGCCTGCATCTGTGCGGGCATCATCATGGGCATCGACATGACGCCGGGGCCATTCCTGCTGATCCGGACAGACTCTTCGCCTTCCTTGATTTCGATTTCGCCAATATCGGACTCTTCGAGCAGTTCAATCAGCTTTTTGATTTTTCTAATATCCATCTGCGGTTGCTCCAAATGGTGTGAAAGTTTGAATCAGGTATCCAGTTGTTTCAGTGCGGCTTGCAGTGCCAGAGCATAGCCTTGGCCGCCCAGTCCGCAAATAACGCCTCTGGCTATGTCGGAGAAAAAAGATTGGTGCCGAAAGGCTTCACGAGCATGCACATTGGACAGGTGAACTTCTATAAAGGGGATATCAACGGCCAGTAGTGCGTCGCGCAGGGCAATGCTGGAATGGGTTAACGCCGCAGGGTTGAGAATAATAAAGTTCACCCCTTCCCTGCTGGCTTCATGTACCCGTTCCACCAGTTCGTATTCAGCATTGCTTTGCAGTGTGAGTAAGTGGTGCCCCTGTTCTGCCGCCTGATCGGTCAGCTGTTGGTTGATATCCTGCAGAGTTTCGCTGCCGTACAGCGTTGGCTCGCGAGTGCCGAGGAGATTCAGGTTGGGGCCGTGTAATACCAGTATGGTGGCCATAATGTCCCCGCCGGTGGGATGTTATAAAACAATTAACAAAAAACAGCCTCTGGGGCTGGTCAATGGGTGGGAGTCTGCAACAAAAATGAAAAGCTGTCCAATTTTTTATAGTTTGCGGATTTTAGCTTCTTTTTGACACATGTTTAACGAAAATAACTGTTTTATCGGTGCCGGTGTTAAGTCGTTTGGGCCGTTTTGTGCCTGTTTTCCGGTAGTTGGCTGAGGATGGCAGCAAATTCTTGCTATATTCAGCAACTTCTGTGAAATAAGGCCTATTTTTGCATAAGCTGCGGCGATATGGTGGCTATCACGATGCTTTCTGTCAGTAGTTGAGGCAAAATTACGGGCTGGCGGTGTCCTTTTCGGTAAAACAGGTAAAGGGGCACACCAGATCGCTGATGGAGATTGAGTAGTTGGGTGATCTCTGGATTGTAGTTGGTCCAGTCACCCTTGAGGTACGTAATCTGCTGCTCGGCAAAAGCCGAAGTGATTCGTGTTGAGCTCAATGCCATTTTTTCATTGGCGAGACAGGTGATACACCAGTCGGCCGTGAGATTGACGAAAACGGCGTCGCCCTGATCAAGCAGCTGTTGCAGCCTCGCTTCGGTATAGGGTTCCCAGTGGGTGGCCTGTGTCCCGCTGCCCCGGTAAGTTTGCCAGGGGAGAATCAGGGCAATGATGACGGCGGTCAACGCAATCAGTCGGGTGAATGGCGTTTTGCGCAGTTTGAGCAGCCAGAGGGCAAAGAGTATCAGTACAATACCCGTGACCATCGCGATGACCGTGTCGCTGCCCGCTTGCCTGCCCAACACCCAGAGGAGCCAGGCACCACTCAGGTAAAGGGGAAAGGCGAGAAACTCCTTGAACGTGACCATCCAGGGGCCGGGGCGGGGAAGTCGGGTGCCCAGCCATGGCCACCAGGACAGCAAGAGCAGCGGTAGCGCCATACCCAGACCCAGAAACATAAATACCGACAATGCGATCCAGACCGGTTGTACCAGCGCAAAGCCCAGCGCTGTTCCCATGAAAGGTGCCGTGCAGGGGCTGGCAACGACAGTGGCCAGCAGGCCCGTCATGAAGGAGGATTGCAGGCTGTGGCCTGCGGTGGTGGCGTGGCCCAGGTTCATCAGTCCCGTACCCAGCGTGAGTAGTCCGGAAAAGCTCAAACCCATCAGGATGAAAAGATAAGCCAGCAGGCCGACAAACACCGGTGATTGAAGCTGGAAGCCCCAGCCCACTGCCTCACCTGTTTGCCGCAGTGCAATAAGGAGTCCTGCAATGGCGATGAAGCTGAGCACGACGCCCAGTGTGTACGCCAGACCGTGCAGATGTCGGCCATGGGGGCCGAGATGCTGGCTGGTGAGACTCAGTGCCTTGATCGAGAGTACTGGAAAAACACAGGGCATCAGGTTGAGAATGATGCCGCCCAGTAGCGCAAACAACAGGATGAGGTAAAGGCTTGTGGCGGGCGAGCGCACTGGGGGCGGTTCCGCTGCCATAGCCACCGAGTCGACATCGGCGATGGATGCGATGCCGGTGTCCGGATCAATAGTGACTTTCTGGGTTCGAGGCGGGTAGCAGAGCCCCGCATCGGCGCATCCCTGAGACTCGACGAACAGGGTGCGAGCAGAAGGAGGCAGTGGCAGGCCAAAGGTAACCTGTTCATAATAAACGGTCAGCTCTCTTTCATAGTACTCGTCATAAATCTGCTTTCCCGCCGGAAAGTCTGGTTTGGCCTCAATCGGTTGCCAATCGCGGTCAAGCAACTGAAAACGGTGTTGGTAGAGGTAATACCCCGGCGCTATTTGCCAGTCCAGTGACAGTTGCCCGGCCTCTGTGGATACTTCCAGCTGATAGGCCTCGTCAATGGGCAGGAAGGTGGCATCGGTGCCCAGTAGATTGGCTGATGAGGACGAAGGGAATATCTGCTCTGCATTGGTAAGGCAGGCGACGAACAACAGCAAAATTGTCAGGATACTGGGGAGCCGTAGATGCATTCGGACTTCTCTGTAATGTTGCAGTCGTTTATTGCGGCCTGAATCACCGTTGTCAAGCCAGCATTAAAAAGATCTCCGGCAACGAGCAGCCGTCAATCTGCAGATCATGAGACAGGCGTTTGCGGAACCAGTTCGTATTGTACGGAGCCGGCGAGATAGAGGCGAGTCATTTGCCGGTACCCATGGCAGTGTTATAGTCGTCACCCTGAGTGGGAGAGAACGATTTGTCATTTTTGAAACGTTATTTTGCTATTTTTCCAATATTGTTAATAGCCCAGGTCAACGCCGGAGAGCTGTTGGTGGGTGAAGCCTATATCCGTGGATTGCCACCGGGTCAGACGGTTACTGCGGCCTTTATGACGATCCGGAACGGCTACGATCATGATTGCCGCCTGCTGGGCGCCGACACACCGGTCGCGGATCGTGCTGAACTTCACCAGCACAGTCACCAGGGCGGTGTCATGTCCATGCGCCGGGTTCCGGGGTTGAGCATTCCCGCCGGTAGCCAGGTGAACCTGAAGCCAGGCGGTTACCATCTGATGCTGTTTGGTCTGAAGACGCCTCTGGTGGATGGCGAGGCGTATCCCCTCAGCCTGTTGTTTGAAACCTGCCCTGACGTTCAACTCAACGTTCCTGTGCGCGATGTATTACGAGAAGGTGGTGGCCGATGAAGATGACCGACAAGATCAAGTCATGGCGCAATGGCATTGCCGATGATGCCCGGGAGTTTCGTGCCGAAGGGGCTGTAACCGGTTTCCCCTGGTGGCGTACGGCCCTGTGGTTAGTGGGCGTATATCTGCTGGTGGTCTTGCTGATCGGATGGTATTGGACAGAAGAGCCACCATTATTTGACGTCAGTGAAAATACTGCCCAGCGGGCTGAACGTCAGGTTTCGGGCAGCACCGCTACGGCCACCCTGATTACGGTAATTGAAACCCTGCTGGAAAAACGCGGCGGGTATTTGAGCAATGATATTGCGCCGCCCGGGATCTGGCTGGATAACCTGCCGAACTGGGAGTACGGGGTCATTATTCAGGTGCGTGATTTCAGTAAGGCCATGCGTGAGGCATTCAGCCGATCGCGTTCCCAGTCTACTGAGGACGGTGATTTGGCATTGGCAGAACCACGCTTGAACTTCGACCATCACAGCTGGGTATTGCCTGCGACGGAGTCGGAGTACCGGGCCGGAATCCGCTACCTTGAAAGCTATCTAGCACGGCTGGCTGACGACAATACCGGCGCGAGGTTCTACCCGCGCGCCGACAGCCTGCGCTACTGGCTGGGCACCGTTGAAACCCGTCTGGGGAGTCTCTCGCAGAGACTCAGTGCCAGTGTCGGCCAACGGCGAATCAATATGGATCAGATAGAGCTGGACAGGCAGGACAGCTCAGGTCAGGCTTTTGAGGTCAATGTTAAAACGCCCTGGCTGGAATTGGATGACGTCTTTTATGAGGCAAGGGGCACCACCTGGGCGCTGGTTCATCTACTCAAGGCGGTTGAGGTGGAGTTTGATGAGGTGTTGCGCAAGAAAAATGCCAGGGTCGGGTTGCAGCAGATTATTCGTGAGCTGGAATCGAGCCAGGAGCCTGTCTATAGCCCGATGGTGCTGAATGGTGGCGGGTTTGGCCTGCTGGCCAATCATTCACTGGTGATGGCGTCCTACGTCAGCCGGGCAAATGCTTCGATTATCGACTTGCGAGACCTGCTTGATCAGGGTTGATCGCGCTGTTTTGAGCAACAGCGTCAAAAGTGACTATGGTACCTGCGACCTATGAGTGTTGATATCCAGTCTGAGTTCAGGCGTGATGCGCTGTTTGACCGCAGTCTGGAGAATGTATTGCTCAACACCCAAACGCTGGGCGTGTTGTTGCTGGACAGTCGTCTGGTGATCAGATACTGGAATCAATGGCTGGGAGAGTGGACCGGTATGTCGCCGGCAGATGTAGCCCAGCGCGCTTTTGATTCACTGTTCCCCGCTCTGGTTGGCGGTCCATTTGCCCAGGCGATAGATGAGGCCCTGTTTCAGGGTGTCGAGACCCATTGGAATCAACGGGAGAATCCGGATTTTCTCGATTCGACCGATTCGATCATGGCGGGCAATCGTCGCGAGTTGCCTCTGCATCGCGTGAGCTTTTCGCCACTGGAATTACCCGATGTCGGCCACTGTTGTCTGATTCAGATAGACGAAGCGCCGTTTGACGCAGCGCTGGATAAGGCGATGCTCAAAGAGGAGCCCCGGCGAACGCCGACTTCAGCCGACCAGCGGTTTTCCGCCTACCTGGACACCGATCAGGTGCCCCTGCTGTTGCTGGACAGTCACCACCTTGTTCTGGATGGGAACGCACCACTGGAAGCCCTGTTTGGTTACAGTATTGGGCAACTAAAAAACAGACCGTTGCGGGTCTTGCTGCCGACCATTAGTGCCGAGCTTGCCGATGATATCAAGGTGGTGCTGGAGGGCGGCGAAGAAAGGGAGCAGGGGGCTGCCCTGGAAGGGGCTACTGCGGATGGTGAAAACCTGTTGCTCAGGGTGAGCTGTTTCCCGTCCGTCACTCATCGTGATTGTCATGTGTTGCTGTTCCAGGATATTACACTTCAGTCGGCCAATCTTGAGGCCCTGTTCCATCAGCGAAAATTAATCAATACGGTGTTCAGTCAAGTGGTGGACGGTATTTTGTTGACCGACCGACACGGTCTTGTCGAGCACCTCAACCCCATTGGCATGGAACTGCTGGGCATCAACGATCCCCAGCCCAACCGTTATATTGATGATCTGATGACCTTGCTCAGTGAGTCCGGTGAGCCGGTGGAATCCCCCTGCCGGTCGGCTCTGACCCGCGGCAAGCCCGTCTCTGTTGTCGATAACGCCATGCTTTCTGTGCCGGGTCAACAACCTTTTCCAGTGGTAGCCACAGCGACACCACTGCGCAACCGGCTCAATCAGGTAACTGGTACCGTATTGGTGTTTCG
>DDNV01000027.1:22431-24528 GCA_002341315.1 Cellvibrionales bacterium UBA2511 | reverse complement strand
GTACCGTATTGGTGTTTCGCTCTGTCAGTGAAGCGCGACGGATCTCGACCCGCCTTACCTGGCAGGCGACTCACGACCCTCTCACCCAGTTGGCCAACCGTCGCCAACTGGAGAATGAGATCCTGAGGTCCATTGATGTGGCGCACTCAGACGACAGTACCCATACCCTGTTGTACATCGACCTCTACAATTTCTCCGTCATCAATGACACCTGCGGTCACAATGCCGGGGATGAGTTGCTCTGCCAGTTTGCCCGATTGCTCGAAAAGCAGGCCGAAAGCAGGGATGTGGTGGCGAGAATTGGCAACGATGAGTTTGCACTGTTACTGAATGATCGCACGGTAGAAGAGAGCCGTGAGGTTGCAGAGCACCTCCTCTGGCAGATCAAGGCATTCAGTTTTCCCTGGGAGGAGCGGCGCCTGAAGATAGGTGCCAGCATTGGTGCCAAGGTGATTGACCGCAATACAGTTTCTGAAATTGATGTGCTGGTGGCGGCGGGCACGTCCTGTGCCGCGGCCAAGGAATCGGGTCGCAATCGGATCAACTTCCAGTATCGCAGTGTCGAGGTGGCAGAGCGCCACAGTCTCGCTGAATGGATCCCCGTGATTACCGACGCGCTGGAGGAGGATCGCTTTGTCTTGTACTGCCAGCCGATTGTGCCGGTGGCCAGTCAGGACAAGGCCGCAGTTCGGCACTATGAAGTGCTGGTTCGCATGGTTGACCGCGATGGTTCCATCATCCTGCCGGGAAAATTCATTCCCGCCGCCGAACACTATGGCTTGGTGGAAGAAATCGACCGCTGGGTGCTGAACAATATATTCACTTACCTGGAAAAGAGTGCAAAGGCCGACCAGCGTTTCGCCGTAAATCTCTCAGGTAACACGATCAGTGATGAAGATCTTAAGGATTACATCATTGGCAAGTTTGAGGCCACCGGTGTCAGTCCTTCGCAGCTGCAATTTGAAGTGACCGAGACCGCTGCTATCAGGCATTTCGATCGTGCCATGGATCTGATCCATGCCCTCAAGGACCTGGGCTGTTATTTTTCACTGGATGATTTTGGTAGCGGTCTCTCGTCACTGGGCTATCTCAAGGAACTGCCGGTGGATTACCTGAAAATTGATGGCAGTTTCATCCGGACCATGGAATTAAACGAAGTGGGCTACTCCATGGTCAGCACCATCAATCACCTGGGGCATATCATGGGTATTGCTACCATTGCCGAATGTGTGGAAAACAGTACCCAGTTATCGATGCTTCAGGAAATTGGTGTGGATTACGCTCAGGGTTTTCTGATTGCCCGTCCGCAGCCGTTGGCCCAATTATCCTGATTCAGCGCGCTGCGCCGACAGGACCATTGTCGAGCAGGTTGAGCAGATGCGGGTATTGTTGGTGGTCGAGTCGGGGACCGTATTGGCCGACCACACTGGCTGATGCCATGCTGGCGAGATGGCCGGCCACCTCGTGGCTGTGCCCCTGTGTGATGGCATAGAGAAACGCGCCGGCGAACATATCGCCGGCACCGTTGCTGTCCACAGCGGTTACGGGGTATGGCGGGATAGGGATTAGGGTGTTGCCGTCGTAAACCAGAGCACCCTCCGCGCCGAGCGTGATAACAAAGGTTTTGGCGATCTCCTGAAGTCTTTCGGCGGCGGTGTCCAATAGGTCTGTTCCGGTCCAGCCCAGGGCTTCGTCGCTGTTGCAAAACAGCAAATCGACCTGCTCGCCGATCATGTCCTGCAAGCCGCCTTTGAAAAAGGTCACCATGCCGGGATCCGAGAGGCTCATGGCCGTTTTGACGCCCTGCTGCTCGGCAATTTCCCTGGCGCGGATAGCTGCAGCGCGGCCGGTTTCTGACGTGACCAGGTAACCCTCGAGGTAAAGGTATTCCGATTGTGCGATCGCCTCGTGATTCAGCTCGGTTTCGGACAGGGTTTCGCTGATGCCGAGATAGGTATTCATGGAGCGTTCGGCATCCGGTGTAATCAGTACCAGGCATTTACCGGTAATACCACTCGGCAGTTCACCATCGGTGTGGTAATCCACGCCGGCATGGCCCAGGTCATCAAGGTAAAAGCGGCCGTTGTCGTCGTCGGC
>DDNV01000027.1:20779-22266 GCA_002341315.1 Cellvibrionales bacterium UBA2511 | reverse complement strand
TAGCGGCCGTTGTCGTCGTCGGCCACCTTGCAGGAGTAGAATGTCTTGCCACCAAAACAGCTAACCGCAATGATGGTGTTGGCCGCTGAGCCTCCACTTGCTCTGCGACAGGCCGTCAGGTGATCCGAGAGTTGCTCCACCAGTTCAGACTGGCGCTTCTCATCGACCAGCGTCATAAGACCCTTGTCAACGCTGAGCTGTTGCAGGTCGTTATCGGTGACCTCTATCTCGGTATCCACCAGCGCGGCGCCGATACCATAGACGTGATATTTCTTTTTCATAAATTAGTGGCATTGAGGAAATCAACGGGGCGGCTATTATGCCCCGCTGAGATCAGGAGTAAAGGTCGCCGGGCAGGTGCGTTGTTGGCGATGTGGTAATTTGCAGGAGAATAGGGTGGCCAGACGGCGAAAGAAAAGCAGCAAGCGAGTGACCCGGGTACGCAGTGGACGACGCTGGCTAACAGGTCTGCTGATATTGCTAACGCTGATTGTGGTGGCGTCACTGCTGGTGCTCGACGCCATGGTGTATCAGAAGTTTTCCGGGAAAAAATGGTCCCTTGCCTCCCATGTCTACAGCCGGGCACTGGAATTGTACCCCGGCCAGGCGCTCGCCCGTACAGACTTGCAGTGGGAGCTGGAGAAGCTGGGCTACCAGCGGGTCAGTGCCGCAAAAAAACCGGGGCAGTACAGCGTGGCTGCCGAACGAATCGAGCTGTTTTCCCGGGGGTTTGAGTTTTGGGATGGCAGCGAATCCGCCCAACTGATGCGGTTGAGTTTTGCTGGCCAGAAAATCCGTGCGCTGAGCGATGCCTCTGGCAATCCTGTTGATCTGGCCCGACTTGAGCCGATGGTGATGGGCGGCATCTACCCTGCCCACAAAGAGGATCGGGAGCTGGTCAAGCTCAGCCAGTTGCCGCCATCGCTGGCCGATGCACTGCTGGCCGTAGAGGATCAGAACTTTTACGACCATTACGGCGTTTCCTTTCGGGGCATTGCCCGCGCCATGCTGGCAAACCTGAAACAGGGGCGTGTGGCCCAGGGCGGTAGCACGTTGACCCAGCAGCTGGTCAAAAATTTCTACCTGAGTCACGAACGCACGCTGTCGCGGAAACTGATGGAAGTGGTCATGGCCGTCATGCTGGAAATGCATTTCAGCAAGGACGAGATTCTCGAAACCTACATCAATGAAGTCTATCTGGGGCAGTCAGGTGCTCGGGCGGTGCACGGCTTTGGTCTGGCCAGCCGGCATTATTTCCAGCAGTCGATAACCGATCTGGATGTGCACCAGGTAGCGCTGCTGGTGGGTATGGTCAAAGGCGCCTCCTACTACAATCCGTGGCGCCAGCCGGAGCGGGCCATGGCGCGTCGCAATCTGGTGTTGGGTATGATGGCTGAGCAGGGCTTGCTGGATGCCGATAGGGCTCGCCTGGCTCAGCAGCAGCCGCTGGATGTGATGGCGCAGTCCGATGCGGGTGGGCGCTGGCA
>DDNV01000027.1:17768-20682 GCA_002341315.1 Cellvibrionales bacterium UBA2511 | reverse complement strand
AGCGTACCTGGAACTGGTGAAGCGTCAGTTGCGCCAGGATTACAAGGAGTCCGACCTGCAGACCGAAGGGTTGCGGATCTTCACTCACTTTGACCCCCAGGTACAACGCAAACTGGAACAGCGGATGGCCAGCCGTATCGACAACCTTGAATCCGGTTACCGTATCGAGCAGGGCAAGTTGCAGGGCGCCGCCGTGATTGTCCGGGTCGGAGCCGGGGAAGTGATCGCCGTGGCCGGTGATCGGCAGGCGGGTTATGCCGGCTTCAACCGCGCCCTGGATGCCCGCCGCCAGATCGGTTCCACCATCAAACCGGCGGTTTATCTCAGCGCCCTGTCCGAGCCATCTCGTTACACCATCGCATCCATGATTGATGACAGCGAGCTATCCGTGAAGCTGCCAAATGGCGATGTCTGGCAACCGAAGAATTACGAGCGAGAAAGTCACGGTCCGGTGCCGCTCTATGAGGCGCTGGCCAATTCCTATAATCAGGCTACCGCCCGATTGGGAATGGATGTTGGTGTAGATCACGTCGCCGAGACAGTCAGGCAGATGGGTTATCAGGGCTCACTGCCGGCACTGCCGTCCCTAATGTTGGGGGCTGTGGCCATGTCGCCTCTGGAGGTCTCTCAGATTTATCATACGATTGCGGCAAATGGTTTCTACTCGCCACTGCGGGCCATCAACTCGGTTTTTACCTCCGTCAATGTGCCGCTGAAGCGCTACCCCTTCGAGGGGGAGCAGCGTCTTGACCCAAAATCCATGCACCTCTTGCACTATGCATTGCAGGTTGTCTTGCGCGAAGGTACCGGGAAAACGGCCTATCAGCGGCTGCCGGGGGACCTGATGTTGGGTGGAAAAACCGGTACCACTAACGATCAGCGAGACAGCTGGTTTGCCGGCTTCAGCGGCAATTACCTGAGTGTGGTCTGGTTGGGGCGGGACGACAATGGCATGATGCCACTGACTGGCGGCACAGGTGCTCTGCAGCTCTGGACCGACATTATGACGACGCTGGACAATCGCTCTATGGTTTTCAATCAGCCTGAGGGCGTCAGCTATTATTGGGTCGAGCCCGAGACTGGCCTCCTTAGCAGAGAGGGTTGTGCTGGCGCCAGATACCTGCCTTTTATCGATGGCAGTCAGCCCACCCGGCAAAGTACCTGTCGCCCGAGTGCGATTGACGGCGTTATGGATTGGTTAAAGGATAAATTTCGATGGTAAACCCTATCCCTAAAGGCCTCCTGTTAGTGGTGTGGATGGTCGTTGTGCTGGTCAGTGGTTGTGCGCCGGTTTATGCGCCCATCAGTGAGTCGGGTTCCACACCGCCATCGGAGTCTACCTCACCGTCGCCAGAAACCGAGCGGTCTCCGCCGGTTGCTGTGCCCGATGACGAGGATAGGCGAATTACCCCTTCAGAGCCGGTGCAAGTGGCGCCAGGTGGCGCGGTAAGACGCCTGCTTGAAGAAGCCTGGCGGTACAATAAAGCCGGGGATTATGACCGCTCGAATGCCGTGGCTGAGCGAGCGCTGCGTATTAATCATACGGAGCCGGAGGTCTATCTCGTAATGGCGTCCAACTATTTTGCCATGACCCGGTTGAGCCTGGCGGAACAACTGGCGCGACAGGGGCTACCTCTGGCCGGGCGGAATCCGGCCGTTAAGGCTGACCTCCAGTCACTGCTCGCGCGCATCAGTGCACTTAAGTAACATGACTGTCGCGTGATTTTCTTTGAATGTAGAGCTCGACTTGTTTTTCCAGTTATTTCAGAACACTATCAGCATTTAAACAACATCAAGCGTGGCCAGCCACTCGATGAATAACAGCGGATCGACCGACAACTTGCGAGCATACCCTGACAGGGGGCTGACCGCTGTGCGTGAAATGACGCTGGCTTTCTCGCGGGATGCCATTAAAACATTTTTGCACACTGTCCACGATCGTCTCATCGACTATGCCCAGAAACCCTCTGAAGAAACACGGGGTTTTGAGTTCCTCCATGCACGGTCGCAAATCAGCAGCCGGCACAATGAAATATTGCGTATTTTCGTGCGTGAGATGGATTGTTATTTTGATCAATTTGTCTCCGGCGAGCTACATGACACTGCAACTGAGGGCAGCGGTGATGAAGCGCTGGCACTGATGAATCAGGATGTGCTTGAGGAGGATCTGGCGCTGTCGGCAATTCGAACCCGGGCCAGTGTGGATTATACAGAACCGTTGTGGGTGCTGACGCGTCGCATGGCCAGACTGGTTGGGGGAAAAAGCACGGAGCACCGGGTGCCCGTCTCGCCGGGGTACTTCTGTCAGGCACTGCAGCGATCTCTGGCGAATATCGATATCGAGTTGCCCGTGAAGCTGGTGATCTACAAATTGTTTGACCGGCAGTTTGTCAGGCAGCTGGCGGAGCTCTACGGGCCGTGCTGTATCCGACTCGAAGAACTCGGTGTGCTTCCGGATCTTCGCTATCAGATCCACAAGGCAGAATCGGCTGACTCTGCCCGGTTCACCGGGGCGCAGCCACAACAGCGACGCACCCCTCAGCAGCCACCGCCATCGCTGCAGATCCCGACACTGGAGGATGTCGTATCCCCTGCCCCGCTGGCGTTGCCCTCGGAGCAGCTCTCCCCCGCCGAATACCAGAACCAGCTGCTCGACAGTATCCAGCTATTGCAGGATCGCCTGGTGGCTCGAACACCGCATCAGCGACGCGAGCTCACCGGACAGCCACTGCAATATTCGGCGCGTCAGCTGGTCGAGGCGGCGGTTCAGTTGCAGCAATTCAATCAATTGATGGCTGCGGATGTTCTGGAGGCTGCCCGGGAGATCAAACCCTTTGACATAGCGCGTGCCAGAGAGCAGCTGGTCAACCAGCTACAGCAGATCACGGACGCGAAAGAGACCCCGGCGCTCGGG
>DDNV01000027.1:16753-17689 GCA_002341315.1 Cellvibrionales bacterium UBA2511 | reverse complement strand
TCCCCGGCGCTCGGCACGGACGATGCCCGTATTATTGATCTGGTGGGCATGCTATTCGAGTACATTCTCAATGATGAGCAGATTCCCGATTGCGTCAAGGCCTTGCTCAGTTACCTGCATACACCTTTTTTAAAACTGGCGTTTGCCGAGTCTGACTTTTTCCGCCGGCAGGATCATCCGGCCCGATTGTTGCTGAATACGTTGGCTGATGCTGGCGCCAAATGGGTCAGTAACGATGGCTCCTGTGAATTCGACATGCTCGAGCAAATCAGAAAAACGGTTCGTTCCGTGCTCGATCATCAGGACGTCGATACCCGGTTAATGGCGTCGCTGTTGATGAGCATCAATAGCTTTGTGCAGAAAGTGGAGCTGCGGGTGAAGCTGCTGGAGAAGCGGGCCATGGAGCAAGCCCGTGGTGAAGACCAGTTGTATGAAGTCAAACAGCGGGTCAACCGGGAGATTCACCAGCGTGTTGCTGAAAAAGATATTCCCTCCGCTCCCTTATTGTTCCTGTTGCAGCCCTGGACCGACTACATGGTGCTGGTACTGCTCCGTTTTGGCGATGCCAGTGAAGCCTGGAGACAGAGTCTGGAACTGATTGACGATATGCTCTGGGGGCTCGAGTTGACGGGCGCCGAGAGTGAATGGCGGCGCTGGCGTCAACATTACCCCTGGATGGAGTCACAAATCCAGAAGGGTTTCGACATGATCGGCTACGACGCCAATAAAGCGTTCAAGCTGAAGCGCTCCATTGATCGTATTTATCAATTGCGAGAGAAAAATCTGCAGCCAGAGGCGGCGCCCGCAGAGCTTCGCAACAAGCTGGTGCAACTGGCGGAGCGGCGTGCCAAGGAGCGCAGCCGGTCCACCGATCGGGAGAAGGCCGTGCTGGAAAAACTACGACTGCTGGAGTTTGGTGGCTGGTTTCAATTCCCG
>DDNV01000027.1:14525-16687 GCA_002341315.1 Cellvibrionales bacterium UBA2511 | reverse complement strand
TTCCGCGACGGGCGCCGTGAAAAAGTGGCCTGGTTTAATCCGGACTCCATGCAGTTTCTGTTTGTTGATCAAACCGGCAAGCGCACCGGCATGAAAAGTGGTCAGCAATTGGCGCAGGCAATTCTCGCCGGTGATCTGCAAATCGTGACGGGCAAAACCAAGCCGTTGGTGGAGCGCACCATGGAGACCATTTTTAAGGATCTGAACCTGCAGGTTCAGTCGGTTTCGCAAAAGGACCGTCATGTGGGTTGAGCATGAGCGCAGGTGCTCAACACGCCACCAGCTGAATGTTGAGGTTGACGTGGTCGAGCAGACCAGCAGAGAGTTGCTCGGCATGCTGGTGGATGTGCATCTGGAGGGGTTTCTGATGATGGGCGAGCTGTCCTTCCGTCCTGACCGGCTCTATCAGGTGGCCCTGGTCGCCCATGTTTCCGATCATCAGCTTGAGGTGATCCCGATGGGTATTGATTGCCTTTGGACCCGGGCCATGGGTCAGCAGGACAGGGTTTGGGCGGGCTGTCAGATTATTGATCTTGGCACGCAGGCCAGTGAACAGCTTGCCCGGTTGATTGAAAACTTTGCTACTGATCACTCGGTTCCAACAGGCCGGGTATTCTGGTGACGACGACCGGCTGGCCGGGTCAACAGGATCAGCTTGAAACTACGGTTTTCATCGAGTTTTTTTACGTCGAAGTCGGCCTCCGCAAAACGTTCCAGTGGCACGAAACGATTCACCACAAACAGTACTCGTCCGCCGTTGCGAAGCAGCCTATGGCAGCTGGCGACAAACCGTCTGGTCAGCCCGTGGTCGGTGTTGAAGCCCAGGTGAAAGGGCGGGTTGCAAATTATGGCATCGAAGTGCTGCGTCAGGCTGTCCCCGCAGTTTGAGGCGACGACCTTGCCTTTAATCTGCTGCTCAATAAAGTTTCTCTGACACGAGGCAATGGCGGCGGCATTGTTGTCGGTGGCAGTGATTTCGGCATCGGTCAATTGCGCAGCCATGACAGAGAGATAGCCGTAGCCACAGCCGAGATCAAGAATACTGGTTGGCGGTCGCTCAAGGCTCTGGAAAAAATCCTTCAGGTGCGTCGCCAGAAAAGCACTGCCCTGGTCAATTTTATTCCAGCCGAACTGTCCGGGTTTACTGAACAGCAGTCCATCCTCCCAGGCCACACAGGGTCTGATCAGCGCATACTGTTGATCCTCCAGTGCTGTTTCAGTGGACGTCAGATGACGGATTCGGACTCGATAGAGGGTGCCCTGCTTTTCTAGGCGCTGTTGATCACCAAAATAGTGTCCGGCTTTCTCTGCATAGGTCTTGATGCCATCATTTTTCGCGCCGGTCATGGTCAACGTACCTCCGACTGGGAGCAGGCGACGTGCCTGGTTGATGATGTGGTGAACAACCGGTTTTTCCTTGGACACCCGATAGAGAATCTGGCTGAAACTGCCATCCGCGAAATGGTTGAAGTCAAAATCGCTGTATTCACTGTCAATACCCTGTGCACGACTGATTTCGTAGAGGTCGTGGCGATTGGTGATCAGCAGGATGTCCCGGTTTTGCAGTTCGTACAGTGGCGTATCGTGCAGGTTCTCGTCGGTCACCAAGAGTTGCCGACCCGACTCCTGTCGGAGCGGATCGAGCAATAATTGAAAGGCGGGATCAGTCAAGGGTGTTTACGCTCGCAATTTCGGTTTTCGTCAGTGCCCGGTATTCGCCGGGCTCAAGGGTGCTATCCAGCTCAATACTCCCTACGCGGAGTCGGTGCAGGCGGATAACGCTATTGCCGAGGGAGGCGAACATACGTTTGACCTGATGATACTTGCCTTCACTGATCGTGAGCAGTGCCTCGGTATTGTCGATTAATTCCAGCGTGGCTGGTAGACAGCGGCGCTTTTCCCCCGCCAGCCATAGCCCACTGGCAAATTTTCCAATGATGCATGCATCGAGGGGCTCGGCGACCATGACCCGGTATGTCTTCAGGCATTGGCTGCGGGGCGAAGTAACCCGGTGGTTCCATTGACCGTCATCCGTGATCAGTAGCAGACCGGTGGCATCGATATCAAGGCGACCGGCAATTTGCAATTGCTCCGGCCGTGGTTCATCCAGCAAATCCAGTGCGGTCGGGTGCTTGCCGTCTCTGGTGACGGATACCACCCCA
>DDNV01000027.1:13936-14365 GCA_002341315.1 Cellvibrionales bacterium UBA2511 | reverse complement strand
CTGGTGACGGATACCACCCCAGCCGGTTTGTGGAGCATGAAATAGCGCATCACCGGTTTGCTGATAGGGTGCTCATCCACGCAGACCCGGGCGTCATCCCCGATAACCAAACCCGGGTCGTGGGCAATTATTCCTTCGACTTTTACCCTGTTTGCCCTGATCAGGTGCTTGACCTGGGAGCGGCTGAAGTCGGTGGCATTACTGATGAATTTGTCTAATCGCAAGCGTGTGGCAGCCATTGGTGAATACTCTGCAAGTGGGCTGAATGGGCGACGCCGGGGCGTACCTGCCGGGGGTCAGTCCCGGAGGCTGATAATTTCCCAGCCGCGCTGTTCTGCCGCCTCGCGCAACGCATCACAGGGATCGACAGCGACGGGTCTATCGACAATCTGCAACAATGGCAGATCGTTGATGGAGTCGCTGTAGGGA
>DDNV01000027.1:13593-13827 GCA_002341315.1 Cellvibrionales bacterium UBA2511 | reverse complement strand
TTGATGGAGTCGCTGTAGAAGCTGCTACCGACCAGGTTGTGTCCGGTCTCAGCCAGCCAGGCTTCAAGGCGTACCACCTTGCCCTCCCTGTAGCTGGGAATACCGGATACCCGTCCGGTATAGCGGCCATCCCGTTGCTCCAGCTCAGTAGCGATCAGCTCGGTAACGCCCAGTTTCCGGCAGATGGGTTCCACGATGAAACGGTTTGTCGATGTGATGATCATGAGGAGATCG
>DDNV01000027.1:12649-13384 GCA_002341315.1 Cellvibrionales bacterium UBA2511 | reverse complement strand
CCTGCTCCCGGTGTTTCTGCAATAATCGTTCGGCACTCGGCAGCCACATCGGTGCAATGACCTCTTCCATGAATTGGTGGTGCAGTCGGGTCAGGTCGGCAGGTGTCAGTGTTGCCAGGGGTTGCAGGGCAAAGGCAAGGTAGTTGTTCATATCCAGAACACCGTTCAGATAGTCCTGATAGAACCGGTCATTCATGCGCCTGTAATGCGCCTTATCCACGACCTGGTGGTTGACGAGGAATTCTCCCCAGCCGTGATCACTGTCGCCTGCGATAAGTGTGTTGTCGAGATCAAAGAGGGCAAGCGCCATGGGTTTCCCGGGAATGGTTAGTCAAAAAGGCGGCTTAGCTTACCCATAGATAAGGCTGTCCTCAACTAACTATTTGATGTAACTTCGTGGATAGGCGTTATTATTAAAATAACAGGGTAAGGGTTGATTCGGTGGTCGATCGAGAAGGTTTTCGCCCCAATGTGGGCATCATGATTTCAGATGGTGCGGGCAGGTTGTTGTGGGCCAGGCGTATTGGTCAGAATGCCTGGCAATTTCCCCAGGGTGGCATCAATCCAGGAGAAAAGCCGGAGCATGCCATGTATCGGGAGTTGTATGAAGAAATAGGCCTGGAGCCCGATGATGTCGAGCTGCTCGCCTGTACCCGTGGCTGGTTGCGTTACCGACTGCCCAGGGCGATGCAGCGCAGACACAGTAAGCCATTGTGTATCGGCCAGAAGCAGAAA
>DDNV01000027.1:5403-12481 GCA_002341315.1 Cellvibrionales bacterium UBA2511 | reverse complement strand
TGTGTATCGGCCAGAAGCAGAAATGGTTCATGTTGAAACTGCTGGCCGAGGAGGATCGCATTAGACTGGATCTCAGCGGCAAGCCGGAATTTGACCATTGGCAGTGGGTGAGTTATTGGTATCCAGTCAATCAGGTTATCGAGTTCAAGCAAGAGGTGTATCGCCGGGCATTGAAGGAGTTGGCACCCATGCAATGCGAACTGGAGCGTCAAAGCTAAATGCTGGAATCACTCAGGAACATTGTTCAGCAGGTTAACGCGGCCAAGGACTTTGGCGAGGTGTTGCGGCTGATTGTTCAGCTGGTGAAAGAGGTCATGGATACCGGCATGTGTTCGGTCTACCTCTACAGTCCAAGTACCAATAGCTATGTGCTGATGGCTACCGATGGCCTCAATCCAAATTCGGTGGGCAAGGTTCATCTGTCCAGCAGAGAGGGGCTGGTGGGTCTGGTGGCATCGCGGGCCGAACCGATCAATCTCGAAGAAGCTGAAGCTCACCCCAATTTTGCCTTTTTCCCCGAAACGGGAGAGGAGCGTTTCCGCTCTTTCCTCGGTGCTCCCATTATCCACCACAGGAAAGTACTCGGCGTATTGGTGGTGCAGCAGCAGGATCGCCGTCGCTTCGACGAGAGTGAGGAATCCTTTCTGGTAACCGTGTCGGCGCAACTGGCCGGTGTGATTGCACATGCGGACGCTACCGGTGAGCTGGATCAATTGCTCAATCCCCAGCAGGCGGTTATTCACGAACGGATTTATCCCGGTGTGGCCAGTGCGCCCGGGGTGGCCATCGGTACTGTGGTGGTGATCTCTTCACCTGCCGACCTGAAAGCCGTGCCGATGAGGAAGGTGTCCGATACCGATGCTGAGTTGGCCTTGTTCCGTCATGCCATGGAGCAGACGAAAACAGATATCCGCGCTCTTGATCAGACGATGGTGAACAAGCTCAGTGAAGAGGAGCGCGCTCTGTTCGACGTCTATGTCCGGATGCTGGACGATCACTCCATGGGCGGTGAAGTGCTCAGTCTGATCAGAGAGGGGTTCTGTGCCCAGAGTGCCTGGTCACAGGTTGTGCTGGGACATATCCGCCTGTTCAAAAGCATGCAGGATGCCTATCTTCGCGAACGCGCCTCTGATGTGGAGGATTTGGGACGCCGGGTGCTCGCCTACCTTCAGCAATCGGAAGTCAAGCGCACCGTCTTTCCCGAGAGAATGGTCATGATTGGTGAGGAGCTGTCAGCGGCTTCTTTTGCCGACGTGCCACTGGAAAATGTGGCGGCCATTGTCTCCGTAAAAGGATCCCGAAACTCGCATATGGCCATTCTCGGCCGTGCTATCGGTATTCCCACTGTCATGGGTGTGATTGATTTGCCATGGGGACGACTGGATGGTGAAGAGGTCATTGTGGACGGCCACACCGGTCAGGTGATTGTCTCGCCCCGCGACGAACTGCTTCAGGCATACACCCAGCAGATCTATGAAGAGAAGCTGCTCGCAGCCGACCTGGAAAAGTTGACTGACAAACCCTGTGTGACAGCAGATGGTCACCACGTTTCTTTATGGGTCAATACCGGCTTGCGGCTCGACTCCATGCTGTCACTGGATCGCGGTGCTGAAGGGGTTGGCCTGTACCGCACTGAAATTCCATTCCTGATGCTGGATCGTTTCCCGTCGGAGGAAGAGCAGCGCAAGGCATACCGTGAGCATCTGGAAATGTTCGCTCCTCGCACTGTCACCATGCGGACACTGGATATTGGGGGCGATAAGGATCTGCCCTACTTCCCCATTGAGGAGGAGAATCCATTTCTGGGCTGGCGCGGTATCCGTATTTGTCTTGATCATCCCGAGATTTTTCTGGTGCAGCTGCGCGCGATGATGCGGGCCAGCGAGGGGCTGAATAATCTCAGCATTCTGTTGCCGATGATTTCCAACGTTCCGGAGTTGGAAAGTGCGCTGCAGCTGATTTACCAGGTATACGATGAGCTGACAGAAGAAGAGGGTTACCAGATTGAAATGCCCAATGTCGGCGCCATGATCGAAGTGCCCGCTGCGGTCTACCAAATCAGAGAGCTGGCGCGGCGCGTGGATTTTCTTTCGGTGGGTACTAATGATCTTACCCAGTACCTGCTGGCGGTGGATCGCAATAATCCACGGGTCGCGGACTTGTATCACGCCTGCCATCCCAGTGTACTGCGAGCCTTGCTCGCTATCTCTGAGGGCGCCAGGGGCGAGTGCACCCCGGTCAGCGTCTGTGGCGAGATGGCTGGCGATCCGATCGGTGCAGTATTGCTGATGGCGTTGGGTTTTCGGGTGTTGTCGATGAGTGCCACGAATCTACTTAAAGTGAAAGCGATACTCCGTCAGGTGAGTCTGGTGGAGGCGACGAAATTGCTGGAGGAGGTCATGCTGATGCCGGATGCCGATTCAGTCTGGCGTCACATGGAAAAAGCCCTGAAAAAGCCCGATCTTGCCGCTCTGTTTCGCGGCACGGCAATGCATTGAATCCCCGGTTACTTTAAGGCTTGCGGTCGAGGTTAAAGGACAGACGCTGTCCCGGTCGGCCGCCCAGTTGATAATTCTGTTCGGTCATTTGCATAATCCCTGCACGACTCATCAAAAGCACGCTGGTGCAGCGAGTGCCGTACTCATGACCACAGATAAACGGTGGGGACAACATTCTTTCCAGTGCGATACCCACGCCTGTATCCGGCAGGACTTCATCGGCAAAAGGTGCCTGCCGTTGCAGGCAGGCCGCCAGGGAGGAAAAATCGGGCGTCTGCTGTTTTTGCAGCAGTGCTGTCAACGCAGCTTTGGCATGTTCCGCTTTGGGCCAGGGGCTATCCAGCAGATGGTTGGACAATGAGTAGATGCCTGGTGGCAGAATCTTTGCTGCACTGTGACGGTTTGAGCAATACGCCAGTGTTTCGCTATCTCCAACCAGCAGGTTGAAGCCATTGTAGTCCGCCCCATGGCGGATAACCTGCCCGGCGTAGTCGACAGCTGGCATGCCGCCCTGTAAAAATTCTCGGGTGAGGTCGCCGCGGGATCGCGGGGCCGGGTTTTCCCGACCCTCCCGGTAATTGGTGACCCCGGCCCAGCGACCGTTGCGGTTGACCCCGAGCCATGTACCACCGCCCTTCAGGTCCCGACCCGCCAGAATATCCGGCGCATCTGTCCAGAAATGCAGCGGTGTCGAAGGCCGCTGGTGGTATTCATCGCGGTTGGCGACAACGATCAGCGGGAACTCGGGGTGGGTTTGCCAAGCCAGTATCATCAAACACATGCCGTCATTGTACCCCACCCGGTGACAAGCTATGATCGCCGCAGAATATCCCGCTGTAGATGAACTGATTGCATGCTGAGCTATCCCCAGATTGATCCTGTCGCCTTTGCCCTCGGCCCACTGACGGTCCATTGGTACGGCCTGATGTATCTGGTTGGGTTTATTGCGGCCTGGTTGCTGGCGTTGCGTCGCAGCGAACGGCCCTGGTCCCCGGTGCGCCGCACGCAGGTTGAAGATCTGGTGGTGTATGGTGCCTTTGGCGTGATCCTCGGCGGCCGCTTCGGGTATGTCATGTTTTACAATCTCGATAAATGGTTGTCGGACCCTCTTTGGTTATTCCGGGTTTGGGAGGGCGGAATGTCCTTCCATGGCGGTCTTTTGGGGGTGCTGATTGCCCTCTGGCTGTTCAGTCGTCGCATCAATCAATCCTTTCTGGCACTGGGGGATTTTGTCACCATCATGGTGCCTATTGGTCTGGGGTTGGGTCGGATAGGTAATTTTATCGGGCAGGAGCTCTGGGGGCGGTATACCAGTTCGTGGCTGGGTATGGTGTTTCCCAATGATCCGTTGCAGTTGCCAAGACACCCCTCGCAGCTTTATCAGGCATTTCTGGAGGGGCTGGTGCTGTTCCTGGTGCTGCTGTTTTTTACCCGGAAGCCCCGACCCGTCGGCATGGTCAGTGGACTGTTCCTGGTGCTCTATGGCAGCTTTCGATTTGCCGTTGAGTTTTTTCGGGAGCCCGATGGCCATATCGGGTTTGATCTTTTTGACTGGGTGACGCGGGGGCAGCTGCTCAGTCTGCCGATGATTGCCGTGGGCGTTGGCCTGATACTCTGGAGTTGGCTGCGGTCGGGTAGAATCGATACCGTCCGTTAGTGGCGGAAGAGGGGCAAATATGAAGCAATACCTCGAGCTGATGCGCCACATTCGGGACAGTGGTGTCCGCAAGGAAGATCGCACCGGTACAGGCACCCTCAGCGTGTTTGGTTATCAGATGCGCTTCGACCTGACCGAGGGCTTTCCGCTGGTCACGACCAAGAAGGTTCACCTGAAATCGATCATTCATGAGCTGCTGTGGTTTATCCGTGGTGATACCAATATCCGCTATCTGGTGCAAAACGGCGTCAACATCTGGAACCATTGGCCGTTCCAGAGCTGGCTCAACCAGACCGGGCAGGCCGACGACTATCCCATGTACAGCGCCGAGTGGCGCGAGCAGATGAAGCTGTTCGTGGCGAAGATTCGCGAAGATGAAGTCTTTGCCGCTCAATACGGCGATCTGGGGCCGGTCTATGGCCACCAGTGGCGCAACTTCGAGGGTGTGGATCAACTGGCTCAGGTGATTGGGGATATTCGAAGCAATCCGGATTCCCGCCGTCTGATCGTCTCCGCCTGGAACCCCAAGGACATTCCGGTGATGGTCAAGTCCGGCCTGCCACCCTGCCACAGCCTGTTTCAGTTTTACGTCACTGACGGGCGGCTGTCCTGTCAGTTGTACCAGCGCAGTGCCGACGTGTTCCTCGGAGTGCCGTTCAATATTGCCTCCTATGCGCTGCTGACTCTGATGGTGGCCCAGGTCACCGGTCTGAAACCGGGGGATTTCGTGCATACCTTTGGCGATGCGCATCTCTACGCCAACCATGTGCAGCAGGTGGAAAAGCAGCTGGGGCGGTCGCCTTTGCCGCTCCCCCGTATGGTCATCAACCCAGCTGTGACCGATCTGTTCGACTTCCGCTTCGAGGATTTCGAACTGCTTGATTATCAGTCCCACGCCCCGATTTCAGCGCCGGTAGCGGTGTAACCCGATGGTTTGTCTGACACTTTCCCTGATTGTTGCGATGGATCGAAATCGTGCCATTGGTAGAAATAATGCTTTGCCCTGGCGGTTGCCGGACGATTTGAAGTATTTCAAGTCGGTCACCATGGGCAAACCGATTCTGATGGGCCGCAAAACCTTCGAGTCCATTGGCCGGCCATTGCCGGGGAGGCTGAATATCGTGATCAGCCGTGACCCCTGCTGGCAACACGCCGGTGTCATTTCAGCCACGTCGCTTGCCGATGCGATGGCACTGGCTGCTGCTGACCCCGGTGCTGTGGCCGCAGGAGAGGTGATGGTGATCGGTGGCGAGCAGATCTATCGCAGCGCCATTGAGCTGGCTGATCGGCTCTATATTACCCGGGTTGATACAGCGGTAGAGGGCGATGCCTTCTTCCCTGATTTCGATGAGACCTGTTGGCGGGAAGTGGCGCGAAAACAGCCGGAAAATCAGGCTGATATCCCCTACTACTTTCAGGTGCTCGAACGCCGCAGATGCTGATACCGGTTACAGTCGGACTATTTGCTTGTTCAGTAAATTGTAATGATAATAGTTAGCTTCTTCTGTTTTGGTTGTGTTGGAGTTTCTGTGATTTTCAATCGATTGCTCTCACGTTTCATGCCTGTTAGTGGCGTCATCGACCGGGTTGAGGAAAACCGGATTTGTGGCCCGCTCAGGGGTGTGTTGCTGCTGGTTAGTGCTTCTTTGATGATGGTGTCCGCCACCCAGGCGGCGGATGTCGATGATGTTGTGGCAGCGGAAAAAGCCAAGATTGGCGCCGCGAAATCGTCCCAGCAACGGGTGGACACAATCGCCGACGAAGCAGATGAATTGTTTCAGAGTTTCAAGCAGGTCAACAAACAGATTGAGGGGCTGAAGGTCTATAACGCCCAACTGGATGCGCAGTTGGCGGATCAGCGCCAGACCATCACCGACCTGGAGTCCTCTATCGAGAATGCCACACTGATGGAACGGCAGATCACGCCACTCACCCTCAAAATGATCAACGCTCTGGAGCAGTTTGTCTCTCTGGATATGCCGTTTCTGCTGGATGAGCGTCGCGACCGCATTGCCCGTTTGCACGCCAACCTGTCGCGTGCTGATTTGAGCAGTGCAGAAAAATTTCGTCAGGTGTTGGAAGCCTACAAAATCGAGAGTGAATACGGTGCCCGCATCGACAACTACACGGACACCGTCATGATGGATGGCAAGCCTCGCGAGGTGATCCTGTTGCGTGTGGGCCGCATCGCGCTGATTTATCAAACGCCCGATCAGCAGATCACTGCGGCCTGGGATCAACGGAGTCGCAGCTGGCAGGTTCTCGACAGCGGTGATTATCGCAGTGCGGTCGCAGAGGGTATTCGCATTGCCCGAAAACGGGCGGCTGTGGATATGCTTCAGTTGCCGATTCCGGCACCGGAGGTGGTGCAATGAACCGCTCTCTCCTTCAATCACTGTTACTGGGGTTCGCCTTGCTATTGCCGGCATCCGGTGCCGTCCAGGCAGAGGATGCCGCTTCCCTGGATGAGCTGCTGACGCTGATCAAAAATGCCCGGCTGAGTGAGTCCAGGGAACAATCGGAACGGGAGGCGGCATTCCGGCGAGCCAGGTCCGAGCGTGCCGAACTGTTAAAGCAGGCAAAGGCTGAGCTCGCTGCCGAGGAGCGCCGCTCCGAAACACTGGAAAAGAGCTTTGCTGAAAACGAAATTAAAGTGGCTGCCCTGCGCGAGCAGTTGCAGACCCGGCTCGGCTCCCTCAGGGAAATGTTCGGTCATCTGACGGCAGCTGCCGGGGATACCCGCACAACTCTGAACAACTCTCTGGTGAGTGCCCAGTACCCGGATCGTACGGATTTTCTTGATGATATGATCGAACGGATGAGTGGTAACACCCGGTTGCCTTCACTGGACGATATTGAGCAGCTCTGGTACGAAATCAATCGCGAGATGGTCGAGGGCGGGCGCGTGGTGAGCTTCCCTGCT
>DDNV01000027.1:0-5365 GCA_002341315.1 Cellvibrionales bacterium UBA2511 | reverse complement strand
GAGGGTGAGCGAGTCCAGCAGCAGGTTGTGAGAGTCGGCCTGTTCAACTTGCTCTCGAATGGTGCCTATCTGCACTATCCGCCAGGAACCGAGATGATCACAGAGCTGCCGCGACAGCCTGGGCGCGATTACAGAAAAGCCGCGCAGACGTTACAGGCGGCCAAAGAAGGAGTTACACGTACCGGCATTGATCCCACTGGACCGAGTGGCGGCACCCTGCTGTCCGCCCTTATGGATAGTCCGGGTTGGCTGGAGCGCTGGCATCAGGGCGGCTGGATCGGTTATCTCATTACAGCACTCGGCGTGATTGCGCTACTGCTGGCAGGCTGGCGTTTTGCCGTACTCTCCACCATATCCCGCCGGGTCACAGCGCAGCTGAACAATCCCAGCGCCGATCTCAACAATCCACTGGGCCGGGTGCTCAGGGTGGGCGAGGATCATCGTGGCGCTGATGCAGAATCGCTGGAGTTAAAACTGCACGAGCAGGTGCTCAAGGAGCGGCCCACTATTGAGTCAGGTCTGGGGCTGTTAAAAATCATTGCCATGGTGGCCCCGTTGATGGGGTTGCTGGGTACTGTCACCGGCATGATTGTCACGTTCCAGGCGATTACCCTGTTTGGCACGGGCGACCCAAAAACCATGGCTGGCGGTATCTCGGCGGCACTGGTGACGACGGTGCTCGGCCTGTGTGTGGCGATTCCCACGGTGCTGCTGCATGCCCTGATTAACAGTCCGGCCCAGCGAGTACTGCATATTCTGGAAGAGCAGAGTGCCGGCATTGTGGCAGAGCAAACCGAGGCTTGAGCCGTGTTGTTGTTGGAAGATATTGGCAAGTTTCTCGATGCCGGCGGACCTGTTCTGCTGGTTATAGCGCTGTTGCTGCTGGTGATGTGGACCCTGATCTTCGAACGGGTATGGTATTTTCGCACGGTGCTCAGGAATGACATCCGTGTGGTGCTCGATTATTGGGAAGCCCGCGCAGAGCGACGTTCGGTGAGGGCACACCAGATCCGTGAGGCATTGATCTCCCGGGTGGCGCTGAAGCTCAATCGTAACCTGTCACTGATTCGGGCGCTCATGACTGTCGCTCCTCTGCTGGGTCTGCTGGGGACAGTGACCGGTATGATCGGTGTCTTCCAGGTATTATCCCTCAGTGGTGGTGGCGATGCCCGCGCCATGGCCGCTGGCGTCTCCCAGGCCACTATCCCCACTATGGCCGGGATGGTGGCAGCGCTGTCCGGGGTTTTTGCCAATACCTATTTGCGTCGCGTGGCCGAGCGGGAGCGATTGCTACTGGCCGACCATCTGACCATGGACCACTGAGGTAATGGACGACGATGCGTGACAGAATTTACCGCCAGCCGGATCCCCCCCAATCGATTGACTTGACTCCCATGCTTGACGTGGTTTTTATCATGCTGATTTTTTTTATTGTCACGGCCACGTTTATACGCGAGCCCGGTATTGATGTGGACCGTGCGGTCGCCGTCACCGGTGCCGGGCAAGCACCCGCCATTCTGGTGGCAGTCGGTCAGGATGACAGCATCTGGATCGACCAGCAAAAGGTGGAGTCGGGCAACTTGCGTCTGCATATTCTGCGTCTGCGCACTGAAAATCCCCACGGAGGACTGGTGATCCAGGCAGATGGCCGAGCGGCCATGGCAACCCTGTCCCAAGTGGCTGATGCAGCGCGTTCGGCCGGGATAGATAACGTCTCTGTTTCAACCCGGAGTCCCTGAAACTCATGGTGTTGATGCGGTATGCACTGGCGGCGGTTCTCGGTTTGATCATGACGTTGGCACTGTTGCTGGGCATGCATGGGCTCATCACAGCTTCGGGTGGGACTGAGCCGGACAGGTCATTGCGAAAAATAGCGGATATCTGGCAACCGCAACGAACCATTGAGGAGCACCGCAAGGTAACCCGGCCGGAAAAACCCCGGGAGGCTGAGCGTCCGCCACCCCCGGTACCCGACCTCCAGGTCAATATTGAGACGCCGAAAGGTCCCGTCGATATGATGACGCCTGCAATGGAGGGCCTGCAGGTGGGGCTCGGCGGCTCATTTACCCGCGATTCGGATTACATTCCCGTCTATGTGCCCCAGCCCGATTATCCCCCCATGGCCCTGCGGCAGGGTGTGGAGGGTTATGCGGTGGTGGAAGTGGTCATCACAGTTACCGGCAGTGTGCGGGATGTCAAACTGCTCGAAGAATCCCCGGCCAATAAGGGTTTTGGCAAATATGCCCTGAGAGCGGCAGAAAAACTCAAATACAAGCCCCGGGTTATCGATGGCAAGGCAGAAGAGGTGCCGGGTGTGTTGTATAAATTTTCTTTCCAGATTGCCAGGTAGGTAATGAAGCTATTGCAACAGCGGATGGGGTTGGGTCGTTGGTGGCTGTTGGCGGTGCTGGTGTTGGGGCCGGTTCAGCCCTGGGCTGTATCCGAGAAGGCCGCCGAACAGCGACAGTATCAGGACACCAAGACCCGTCAGAGACAGGCGGTTGGACAGGCCTGCGCCAATCAACTGGAGCCCCTTCAGGCGGCGTTGCAAGGCGACAGTGCACCGTCCCGGGCCCAACTCAGTGAATTGATTGAACAGCTGGGCAGTCTGCTGGACCGGCCCTGCAGTTCCAGTTATGAAAAATCACAAATCTACAACTTGCTGGGCTATAGCCACTATTCTCTGGAGCAGTATCCCCGCGCTATCGACAACTACCTGAAAATGCTCGCCGAGCCAGAGGTGGACGATCGGCAGAAAATGGCTACCCGCTATACCGTGGCCCAGCTGTATTTCATACAGGAGGATTATGGCCGGGCTGCCCGGCAGCTGGAAACCTGGCTGACGGAAACGCCGGAGCCAGGCAGCGATGGACGTATGTTGCTGGCTCAAGCGTATTATTACCTCAAGCGTCAGGACGAATCCCTGCGTCTGGTTAACCAGATCGTAGGGGAGGCATTGTCCAGTGGAAAAATACCCAAGGAGAGCTGGTGGTCCCTGCAGCGTGTACTTTTCTACGAGCGGGGCGAGTATCAGAAAGTGATAGCAGTGCTCAAGCAGCTGGTGACGCACTATCCCGGCACGCGCTACTGGCAGCAGTTGGGCGGGATTTTTGGCCAGCTTGAGCGGAGTGGTGATCAGCTTGCCGTGATGGACCTGCTGCATTTGCAGCGACAATTAAAGGATCAACGGCAGTTGCTGTCCCTGGCGTATCTCTATCTGGGTGCAGAGGTGCCTTTTCGGGCCGCCAGCATTCTCGATGAAGGCATGAGCAGTGGTGTCATTGAGCCGACGGCAAAGAACCTGGAGACACTGGGTGGCGCCTGGCAGCTGGCGCGCGAGACCGACAAGGCGTTGCCGGTGTTGCAGCGGGCGGCCAATCTGTCGGATAGCGGGGCAATTGCTTCCCGGTTGGCATCTGCCTATCTGGATTCCAACGATAATTCGGCCGCTGTTCGGGAGGCGCGCAATGCCCTGCGCAAAGGCGACTTGTCCCGCCCTGCCCTGACGCATCTCACCCTCGGCGCGGCACTGGTCAACCTGAACTGTTATCGAGAGGCAGAGCCGGTATTTGAGGCGGCGGCAGCGGATCAACATGTCCGGAAAACTGCCCGGCAGTGGTTGCAATATGTTCGCAGCGAAGCGGCCCGCAGAGAAAAACTCATGGAAATGGACGCGGATATCGCGGGTTGCCAATCAATTTAGAGACTGCGCACACTAATTTATCAGATAAAAAACCGGCCTTGTTAGCCGGTTTTTTGATATTGGCAGCCTTTGGCTATTTGATAGTGATCAGGTTCAGATCACGCACGGCGCCACGGTCGGCGCTGGTCGCCAGTGCGGCATACGCCTGCAGTGCAGCAGATACCCGGCGAGGCCGTTTTTCCACTGGATACCAGCCCAGGTCATCCTGTTCGACGCGGCGCTCCGCCAGTTGCTGGTCGCTGAGTGCCACGTTGATGGTGCGCCCGGGGATATCAATTTCAATGATATCGCCATCTCTGACCAGGCCGATGGCCCCGCCGGCGGCGGCTTCAGGAGAGACGTGGCCGATGGACAGGCCGGAGGTCCCCCCCGAAAAACGCCCGTCGGTGATCAGCGCACAGTCCTTGCCCAGCCCTTTCGACTTGAGATAGCTGGTGGGGTAGAGCATCTCCTGCATACCCGGGCCACCACGGGGCCCTTCATAGCGAATAATAACAACGTCGCCGGCTTTGACCCGGTCGTTGAGAATATCCTCGACGGCCTGATCCTGACTTTCACAAATATGGGCCGGACCGGAGAAAACCAGAATTGAGTCATCCACACCGGAGGTTTTCACCACACAGCCGTTGAGGGCGATATTGCCATACAGTACGGCCAGCCCCCCCTCCAGACTGAAGGCGTGCTCCAGGCTGCGGATACAACCGTTTTGGCGGTCGGCATCGAGAGAACTCCAACGGGTATCCTGGCTGAAGGCCTGTTGGGTGGGGATTCCGGCGGGGCCGGCCTTGAAGAATTTTGCCAGCGCATCGTCATTGTTGCGCATGATATCCCAGCGGGACAAGGCCGCCGCCATGGTCGGTGTGTGAACTGTAGAGACATCGGTGTGAAGCAGTCCCGCGCGATCCAGTTCGCCGAGAATGCCGAACACGCCACCGGCACGATGCACGTCCTCGACGTGATATTTCGGGGTGCTGGGCGCCACCTTGCAGAGTTGTGGGACTTTCCGCGACAGCCGGTCGATGTCGGCCATGGTGAAGTCCACGTCGGCTTCCTGGGCGGCGGCCAGAAGATGAAGGATGGTATTGGTGGAGCCGCCCATGGCGATGTCCATGGTCATGGCATTTTCAAACGCCTCAAAGCTGGCAATGGAGCGAGGCAGTACGGCCAGATGATCTTCTTCGTAATACTCCCGGGCCATTGAGACGATGCGGCGACCGGCTTCTTCAAAGAGTCTGCGGCGGTCCGCATGGGTCGCCAGGGTGGTGCCATTGCCCGGCAGGGACAACCCCAGCGCTTCGGTAAGACAGTTCATCGAATTGGCCGTAAACATCCCCGAGCAGGAACCACAGGTGGGGCAGGCGGAGCGTTCATATTCATTGGCTTTTTCGTCGGAGGCATCGGGATCAGCGGCTATCACCATGGCATCCACCAGATCCAGCTTATGCTCGGAAAGCTTGGTTTTGCCAGCTTCCATGGGCCCGCCTGAGACAAAAATGGTCGGTATATTGAGGCGCATCGCCGCCATTAGCATACCGGGGGTGATCTTGTCACAGTTGGATATACACACCAGTGCATCGGCACAGTGGGCATTCACCATGTATTCCACCGAGTCGGCGATAATATCCCGCGAAGGCAGTGAGTAGAGCATGCCGTCGTGGCCCA
>DDNV01000073.1:16261-22144 GCA_002341315.1 Cellvibrionales bacterium UBA2511 | reverse complement strand
TGCCGGCATGTTGGCCTGGATCTTGTCCACCACCTTTTGATCATAAGCCATCACCTGCAGGCTTAACTGGAGGTAGCGAATCGTGCCCTTGTGCTCGAAATTGACCACAAAGGCGGGATCCAAAGGCAAATAAATCGGCTCGCGTTCTTCAACCACCGGTTGTTCCACGACTTCGTTGCCTTGCTCGCCAGAACTCGGGGTATCGCTATCACCCATCATAAAAAATGCTGCACCGCCGCCGACCGCCAGGAACAACACAACGACCAATACAATAATGACTATTTTCTTCATCCCACCTTTTCCCTTTTTTCCAGCCGGTGACTCCGGCTGCTTGTCCTTACCCAGATTCAATCCATCATTTTTTGTTGCCATAATCACGTTCCAACTCAACCAGCCCCAGCCTCGGGACAGGGGCTTTTATAAAACTGACATCCACGCGAATAGAGTCAAAGCAAAAAGCAGGCCAATATGTTTTTTCTTTTTTTATCAATGAGTTAAAAATTAGAAGATGCGCGATGTCATTTTTTTGACGAATTCATACACGGCATGGTGGGTGTCTGCAAACAGGGGGGTATACACCCAGCAAAAAATCGACAGGGAAAAAAGAAGGAAGGAAAAGCAAAGACGACTGTCAGATGTAGTAATCCACCCGGCCTGCCAGCACAGAGGCATCCAGAATCATACGGGAGGACAGTGACTCGTCGACCATATCACCCATATCACCATCAACATTTACAGCCCCCGAACCATTGCCGTTGTTATCGCCTGTGCCCTGTTGTTGAGCCTGGGACTGAGCGTTGGGTTGTGATTGACTCCCGGCATGCTGGGACACCTGAGTCTGGGTCAATAACATACCGCCTTGCTCCATCAAATGCCGAAGCCGGGGCATCGCAGATTCAATCGCATCTTTGGCTGCACTGTTATCAACAGAAAAAAATACGCTGGCATTATCACCGTCTACAGAGATTTTGATATTCAGTTTTCCCAACTCGGGTGGATTCAGCTGGAGCGTGGCATTCTGTACATTACCGTTGATCATCGTGGACAAACGGCCAGCCATATCCTGACTCCAGGATGAAGTACCCACTGGAGCGGCTATAGATACCGGAACCTTGAGAAGAGCGGTACCATTTCCGTCAGTGGCAGTCGCCTGTAGCCCAGCAGGGGACACCTGCAATGCAGCAGTACTATTTTCAATTGTTTGCGAGGCTACTGTCTTTCCCAGCTGAATGGCCGCTGAGAACATTGCGCTGCTATCAGGTGTTTGTTTTATCGGCATGGAGTTCTCAGGACTGTCCTCAAGACTGGCGCCAACGCGAGCAACTGCATCGGACCAGGCGGAATCTGTATTGGTCGTGACGGGGGTGGTATACCGGACCAGACTGTTATTAACAGGCAGTTCACCCATCACTTTACTCGCCCCGGTCTGGGGCCATTGTTCAGCCGCAGCGAGCATGGCGGCAGTCGCCACCCCCTCTTCGAGCGGCAAGTCCTTGCCACCCGGGAACCCGATGTTGCCAGCCTCAGCCGCCATCCCCGCCGGATTTTGAACCAACAGGGATTGCTCTGGGGCCTCCTCCCCACCGGCAGTGACAGCATTTTGCTCCCCCATGATCTGCCCGAAAGAGGCAGAATCACTGCCTTTTGAGTCTGATTCGGAACTGACGGAGAGAGGCGATTCCGACGTAACTTTATTACCTGAACCCTGCTGTGTTTGAATGGCCAGTGTCACTTTGGATAATCCTTTTAGCGCGTTGACCTCATATAAAGCAAGATAAGTGCCAGTCTACCTTGGGGGGTACTCCAGAGGTTTCCTGGCGAGACTTTTCTCATCGGCATCACGCTGTTCAGCCCGCTCCTGATTGCGCAGGGCTTTGCTGTGCCGCTGATCCACCAACTTGTCCATCGCTGTCTTGTGGCGGGCCTCCGTCATCCATTGCTCGCGATCCCCTTCCAGCTGTTGAGCTGAATCACTGACCGCCGCACGCTGTTGCTCAATGGCCTGATTGAGCTTACTTAGAAACAATCGATAATCCTGCAGTTGCCTGGCGGGAATGCCTTGCTCACCCACCTGCCCCAGCCTGGCTTCGTACTCCTGCTTGAACTGGATAAGCTGGTCGAATTGCTGTCGCTGTTGTTCATGACTCTGTCGGCTCTGTTTGAAAACGCCTGCCGAGTTGCGTTCCCGGGATTCGGCCAGGGTCGCCACCTTGTTTATTTTATCGGTTGCCATGATCGCCTTCTTTTCCAACTGGTTGACACATACCCAAAATTGCCGACAGGTCTGACTGGCTTTGCTCCATCGACAGCTTCTGCGATTCTCTCTGCTGGATAAAACGGCGAATATGTGGAGCCGCAAACACTGCCCGATCAATGGACTCATCACTGCCCTGCTGATAGGCACCAATATTTATCAGATCGCGGTTGCTCTGGTAAGTCGCATAGAGACTCTTGATTTCCCTGGCGGCCAGCAACTGTTCTTCATTCACAATATTCGCCATAGCCCGACTGATAGAACGATCGATATCAATGGCCGGAAACAGACCGGAATCCGCCACTTCCCGCGACAGCACAATATGCCCATCAAGAATGGCACGAGCAGCGTCGGCCACCGGATCGTTATGATCGTCGCCCTCGACCAGTACCGTGTAAACCGCAGTGATAGAACCCTGAGCGTTGTTGCCGGCACGCTCAACCAACATTGGCAACAGGGAAAAAACCGAGGGTGGGTAACCCTTGGTCACCGGCGGCTCGCCAATCGCGAGACCTATTTCCCGCTGGGCCTGGGCAAAACGCGTCAGGGAGTCCATCAACAGCAGTACATTTTTACCACGACTGCGAAAATACTCTGCGATGGCCGTGGCCCGCCATGCACCATGAATACGGGTCAATGGGGCGTCATCGGCCGGGGTTGCCACGACAATAGCCCTGGCAAGCCCGTCTTTTCCCAGTATATCCTCGACAAATTCACGCACTTCCCGACCGCGCTCGCCCACCAGGGCGACCACAATCACATCCGCTTCCGTGTGTCTCGTCATCATGCCCAGCAGAGTACTCTTACCCACACCACTGCCGGCAAACAGCCCCAGGCGTTGCCCTTTTCCCATTGTCATAAGTGCGTTGACTGCTCTCACACCCACATCCAGCGGCTCACGTATGGGGGTTCTATCAAGCGGATTGATGGATAATCCTCGCAGGGGCACGTGATGCATACATTTGAGCGGACGGCCTCCATCAATCGGATTGCCAGCACCATCAATCACCCGACCCAATAGCTGCTCGTCGACGGCGACCGACCCCCCTGTCTTCACCGGCAGTACCCGGGAACCCAACTTGATACCACTCAGTGGCCCTTCGGGCATCAACAACAGGCTGCCATCAGAAAACCCCACCACCTCCGCCTCGATGGTATTGCCCTCATCAGTAATGATGCGGCAACGTCCCCCAATGGGTGCCCGACAACCCACCGCCTCCAGTTTAATGCCAATCATGCGAACCAGTGTGCCCTCCTCTTCGAGGGGAACCGGTTCAACAGCAGCAGTTACCGAAGACAGGGTCTGGCCTATCCTCTGACAGCGTTCCGCTTTCAATTTTTCGAGGCTATTCATCCGGTTCAAGGTATCACTCAATACTGCACGCGCTCTTCACAGGACTCAATCAGAGTGCCAAAAACCATTTCCATCTGTCGTTCGACGGACGCATCAACATAGGAAACAGGGGTTTTCATGCGGCAGCCTCCGGGCAGGATGTCGGGATCATCAACCAACTTGTAGGGTTTCCCCTCAAACAATGCCGGGGCCATCTCCTGTACCAGTTTTCGGTCACCCGGATTGAGAAATACTTCAATTTCGCCCTGCAATGAAGAAAGCGTTGACAGCGCCTCTGCCGCAATATCCGTTACGACATCTGAATTAACGGTCAGCTCCCGGCGAACAATCTGACGTGCAATCAACATAGCCATATTGGCCAGTTCACGGATCACCACCTGATCCAGACTCTGAAAGGGATGGGCCATTTCATCCAGCAAACCGGACAGGTGTTTGACCAGTTGCTCTGCTTCGGCTTTGCCCATTTCCAGGCCTTCCCATTTACCAATCTGAAAACCACGGGACTGGGCAAGAGCCTCGACTTCAACCGGATCAACAACTTTTTTGACGGGGGCGGATTGTTCGAAGAAAGGAACCTGCCATCGCTTCACACCTGGCTCTGTATCAGACAAAGTCACCGCCTCCTTTGCCGAGGAAAATCTCGCCTTCATCGGCCAGCCTGGAAACAATCGTCAGAATTTCTTTCTGGGCAGCTTCCACATCAGCCAATTTAACGGGACCCTTGGCATCCAGATCCTCTTTCAACATTTCAGCAGCACGGGAGGACATGTTTTTGAAGAATTTATCCTTGACTCTGTCATCGACCCCTTTGAGAGCTATGACGAGACTGTCCACTGAAATCTCACGAATCAGACGCTGCATTCCCCGGTCATCCACCTCCAGTAAATTGTCGAAAACAAACAGGAGATCATGAATTTTTTCACTCAGATCACCATCGATTTCCCGAATGGAATCCATCAGTTGTGTTTCGAGATCCGTGTTCAAATGATTCAGAATGGCAGCCGCCGCACTCATACCATTTACCGAGGTCGGTGGTGCTTTGGAGTTGCCGCCCAACTGGTTCTCAAGCACCTGATCCAGCTCCTGGAGAGCCGCAGGGTCAATGGTGTTCAACCGTGCAACACGTATCATGGCATCGGTGTGAATCTCGCTCGGCAACAGGGACAACACCTGAGCCGCGTGCTCACCTTCCAGGGAACTGAGAACGATGGCGATGATCTGCGGGTGCTCCTGACGGATCAGCGCCGCCACAGATTGCGCATCCATCCATTTCAGGGATTCCATGCCCTTGCTATCCGTATTGCTGTGTATCCGGCTGATCATACTGCGGGCCCGGGTTTCACCGAGCGCCTGCACCATCACCCGGCGGGCAAAATCACCACTGCCAATTCCCAGCGGGCTCACTGAAGAAACCCGTTCGGTGAATTCATTCACGACCTGAGCCACTTGCTGGTCAGAGACATCGGAAAGAGACGCCATGGCCTCGCCCACTGCCTGAACTTCTTTTGGTGACATTTGCCGCATGATGGCCGCGGCACCCTCCTCTCCCAGACCCAACAAAAACACAGCGGCTCGCTGGGCACCGGTCATTTCAGTATTAGCCATCGGCAGACACCCAGTTTTTTACCACGTGGGCTACCCGCTGTGGTTCACCCTCAGCCATGGAGCGGGCCATCTGTAATTGATTCTGATACGAGGAGGCTCCCGGCAAGCCAAGCTGGGGCTGCCCACCCAGGGTGACATGATCTTCGCTCAGAGCCATCCCCCCCTGAGTGGCGTGGGCAGTTCCCGCCCCGCCCTGCGCCGGTGCTGCCAGAGCCGTACCGGGTGGCGGCGCAGCTGATGCCTGCATCAATGGCCGCAGGACAGTAAAAATGATAAGGAAAATGGCGATACCCGCCAATAGAAATTTGGCCGCCCGCCAAATCCACTCCTGCTCCATCAATGAAGGTTCCGACAACTGCTCAAGCTCCGGGGGAACCACGAACATGGCATTCATCACATTGACACTGTCACCCCGCTCTGCACTGAAGCCGATGGCATCTTTCACCAATGCGGTGATCTCTGCCAGCCGGGCTTCAGCAATTGCCGCGCGCTCCACATTGCCATCACCATTGACCGTATCCTGATAATCCACCACAACGGCCACCGATAGCTTCTGCAGTGTTCCAGGCACTTCCCGGATATGGCTGATGGTTTTATCAATCTCATAATTCCTGACCTGGCGCTTGCTGAACCGGCCACTGGAAAGCTGGTCTTCAGTCTCCTCAGGTAC